>CAMEOL010000185.1 GCA_945929765.1 uncultured Gemella sp. | reverse complement strand
TCCATTTTTTAATTTTTTTATTAATCTTTCTTCATCTTCATCGAATTCGTCCCGTATCTCTCCGGTTAATTCTTCTACGATATCTTCTAAAGTAAGAATTCCGCTTGTTCCTCCATATTCATCGGTGATAATAATCATATGTTCGCGATTTTGTTTTATTATTTTTAGCACCTGTGTGATAGGAGTGTGCTCAAATACTTTTATTGCAGGAGTTATAAGCTCTTCTAAGTCTTCTGTTGTTGTAATTTCTTTATCTGCAAAAAATAATTTTTTAACATTTAAAATACCGATAATTTCGTCCTTATCACCATCTTCAATTACAGGATAACGAGTGTATTCTTCCTGTTTAATCTGGCGCATAATTATTGCTAACGAATCTGACAAATCGATAGCCTCGACTTCAGTCCTAGGAGTCATAATTTCCTTGGCAATCTTATTATCGAATTCAAAAACTCTTTCTACATATTGGTATTCTGTATCGTTAATTTTACCGTGTATACGAGATGATTTCATAATAGTTCTTAATTCTTGTTCGCTATGAATATCACCGTGACCTTTTACTGATTCATATCCTAATGATCTAGTTATTAGATTAGCGAGAGAATTCAAACTCCAAACTATTGGATGCATAATTTTGTTGAAAAAGTATATCGGATATACGACTCTAAATGATGCTTTTTCTGCAGATTGGATAGCCATAGTCTTCGGTACCAATTCTCCTAAAACTACATGAAGTAAAGTCATAAAAGAAAAAGAAACGATATAAGACAATGTATGACTTATAGTTTCGTTGATATTAAACATGTGGAACAATGGTGTAAACAGAGCGTGGAAAGTAGATTCTCCAACCCAACCAAGTCCTAATGAAACTATAGTTATTCCTAGTTGCATAGCAGATAAATAATTATCTAATTGATCTACCATTTTAACTAGTAATTTTGCTTTTTTGTTTCCGCCTTTTGCTAACTCTTGAATTCTTGTCGGTCTAAGTTTAACTAGTGCAAACTCAGCCATTACAAAAAGAGCTGACCCTAATAATAAAAATATAATTAATAAAATTTTTAATAAGATACTGAGATCCATATAAGTTATTTTTTCCCTCTTTCATATTTAAATATATTGTATACATTCTACTATAATTTCAAAAAAATATCAACATAGACACTATTTCTAAATAATATGCGTCCTAGAAATGTTCGGAATATGAGGATAGATAAGAAATATATATATCGTATTTATTATGTTTTTAATGCTATATTTAAAGTTTATCCCAAAGAATAAACACTTTACTAATACGAACTATTATGGTATATTAACTAAAGAAAATACGATTTAGGAGAAAATTATGAAGCTGAAAAGAAGTGAAAGAATAGTAGTAATGACAGAATATTTATTAAAAAATCCTAATAAATTAATTCCGTTAACTTACTTTGTATCTAAATTTAATCAAGCGAAATCGTCAATAAGCGAAGATATTCACATAATAAAAACAAGCTTTACAGAAGAAAATATAGGGACAATTACAACACTTTCAGGTGTCAATGGTGGAGTTATATTTCAGCCTATTTTAAGTCCAGAAAGTGCAAAAGAAGTAATAGATGACTTTTTGACACAATTAAGAACTACAGATAGATTGCTAGCAGGTGGATATATATTTATGTCGGATATAATAGGTGATCCAAATATTATGAACAAGCTAGGTGTTCTAATATCTAACATTTATCAAAATAAAGAAATTGATGCTGTGGTAACAGTAGCATCTAAAGGAATACCCGTTGCTTATGCAGTAGCATCTGTTCTTAATAAACCTGTAGTAATTATTCGTCGAGATAATAAAGTAACAGAAGGGACAACAGTAGCAATTAATTTCGTGTCAGGTTCTACTAGAAAAATAGAAACAATGGTTCTTTCAAAAAGAAGTTTAAAAATAGGAGCGAAAGTGCTTTTAGTGGATGACTTTTTACGTGGAGGAGGCGTTATGACTGGAATGCAGACATTAATGGAAGAATTTGATGCTGAAGTAGTAGGGAAAACAGTTTTGACACAATGTTTTGATTCCGAAATAGCAAACGACGATTCTTACACATACCTTTCAAAATTGACAAAAATAGATGAATATACTGGAGATTTTGAAGTGGAATGTGGTAATGCTTTAGAGAAATTAGCAAAAGTAAATAATTAAAAAGAGGTAATTAAATGAGCAATAGATATGCAGTAATATTAGCAGCAGGAAAAGGAACGAGAATGCAATCGAAATTATATAAAGTATTGCATAAAGTCTGTGATAGAACGATGGTTGAGTTGGTATTAGATAGTGTTGAAAATCTAAATATGCAAGAAGTTGTTACAGTAGTAGGTTGCGGAGCAGAAAAAGTAAAAGAAGCAATAGGTGATAGAAGTAAGTTTGTTCTCCAAGAAGAACAATTAGGAACAGCTCATGCAGTTAAAATGGCAAAACCAATATTATTAAATAAAGAAGGAACTACTATTGTAATGTATGGAGATACTCCATTAATAAAAGCAGAAACAGTAGATAGTATGCTGTCTCATCATGAAAATACAAATGAAA
>CAMEOL010000184.1 GCA_945929765.1 uncultured Gemella sp. | reverse complement strand
TGCCATGACCATACGAGAAATTGTATATAACCAGTAATTAGGTGTAAAAATTGCAATAAAAGAAAAACATAGACAGAATAAAGCAAACATTGCTGCTTTTCTAGGTTTAAGTTTTAGCAAAACAAAAGCTGCTAATAAATTAGCGATAATTCTAGCAATAGTTATAGAATAATTTACAACTTCTGAAATTATTGGAGAAACAGCTTTTCCATCAAAATAATAGGAAGTTATTTGTTTTGAAAGATTAGAACCTGCAACCCAATTTGTAGCAAAAACTACGTAAGATGACAGTAGTAATATAAACATAAGTATCCCTTTAGTCTTTGTAGGGACGTGGTTAGTATTAGAATACATATAAATTTCCTTTCAAAGTAATTACCGTGTTATATAATAAAAATTATAATTCACACATAATATATTAACTGAATATGAAAAAAATAGCAATATATATTTTCTTTTCACAACGTTTTCATGAAAAAAATTTAAATATTCCTTATTTTTCTAATTAAAGAAAGCTATTTCTCAAATAAGGTAACTACAAATTTAAAATATATGTTATAATATTTAGGTAATACTAATTAAGGAGATAAAATATGTCTAAATTATTAGAAGATTTAAAGTATAGAGATCTTATTTATCAGCAAACTGATGAAGAAGGAATAAAAGAATTATTAGAAAAAGAAAGTGTTTCAATTTATTGTGGAACAGATCCAACAGGGAATTCATTACATATAGGTCATTTGTTGCCATTTTTAACATTAAAGAGATTTGCTATACATGGTCACAAGCCAGTAGTACTTGTTGGCGGTGGTACAGGAGTTATAGGAGATCCTTCAGGACGTAGTGAGGAGCGTCAGTTACAAACATTAGAAGTTATTAAACATAACGAAAAATGTTTAGAAGCACAACTACGAAATATTTTTAGAGATGTAAAAGATATTAAATTTGTAAATAATGGTGACTGGTTAGGAAAGTTATCAATGTTAGAGTTTTTACGTGATTATGGAAAATTAGTGAATATTAATTATTTATTAGCAAAAGATTCTGTTTCTTCTCGTTTAGACAGTGGATTATCATTTACAGAATTTAGTTATTCAATTTTACAAGGGATAGACTTTTATTACTTAAATAAAGAGCATGGTGTAAAAATTCAACTTGGTGGTTCAGATCAATGGGGGAACATTACAACAGGATTAGAGATTACTCGAAAGCTTGCTGGTGATGTAGAGGCATATGGGTTCACTATTCCGTTGATGCTAAAATCAGATGGTACAAAATTTGGGAAATCAACAGGTGGAGCGGTATGGCTTGATCCGGAACAAACAACGCCGTATGAATTTTATCAATTTTGGTTTAATACAGCTGATGCCGATGTAGTTACAACTTTAAAAAAATTCACATTCTTAGAAAAAGAAGAAATAGAAAAATTAGCAGAAAAAGTTGAGGCAGAACCTCATTTACGTGCAGCACAAAAACGACTAGCTGAAGAAATGGTAAAAATAGTTCATGGAGAAGAAGCATTGGCAAGTGCGTTGAACGTAACGGCAGCGTTATTCTCGGGAGATATAAAATCACTAAGTGAAAAAGAATTGTCACAAGCAGTAAAAAGTATGCCAAAAGAGGTAGTAGAAAAAGAAGATACAAATATTGTTGATTTTATTGTTAATGCAAGATTAGTATCTTCTAAGAGACAAGCTCGTGAAGATGTCGCTAACGGAGCAATATCACTAAATGGCGAAAAAATCACAGACTTACAATATATAGTTTGTGAGAAAGATAGATTACAAGGAAGCTATACTGTATTACGTAGAGGGAAAAAAACATATCGTTTAGTAGAATATAAATAGTAATTATTTTTTAAGGGATCAGGAGAAAATAAATGAATTTAAAAGAACAAGTAGGGTATAAAGCAGTTGATTATGTAGAAGATGGAATGATAGTAGGTTTAGGAACAGGATCTACAGTTTATTATTTTATTCATGCACTAGCAGATAGAGTAAAGAAGGGGTTAAAAGTGAGGTTAGTATCTACTTCAATTCAAAGTATAGAATTAGCAAAGAGTTTAGGAATGGCTGTTAGTGAATTAGAAGAAGTTGATCACATAGACTTAACAGTAGATGGAGTAGATGAGATAGATAAAAATTTTAATGCTATAAAAGGCGGTGGAGCCGCTCTGTTCAGAGAAAAAATAGTAGCAGATTTATCTTCAACAGTAATATGGATTTATGATGAGAGTAAAGATGTAGAAAAATTAGGTGGGTTTAATTTACCGGTAGAAATTTTACCATTTGGTTATACACATACAATTAAAAAGATGAAAGACAATAATTTAAATCCAGTATTAAGAATTAAAAATAATGAATTATTAGTTACAGATAACGGTAATTACATAGTAGACTTACATTTAGGCTACGGCTTCAATATACAAGAAGTAAAAAATAAACTTTCTACTATAGTAGGAGTAGTAGAACATGGATTGTTCTTGAATATGTGTAAATATTGTATTAAAGGAACTAATGAAGGACCTATAATTATAGAAAACAAAAATAAATAAAATAATAAATGTAAAAAGTTTTATAT
>CAMEOL010000183.1 GCA_945929765.1 uncultured Gemella sp. | reverse complement strand
TAACGATACATTATTTACGTATTCTAAATCAACATCAACTCTCTCTACCAGTCCCATTTCATCTTTAATATCTGAAATTTGCCAATAACATAATAATCCGGGAAGAACACTACTTCTCAGTTTAATATTTTGTTCTCCTAGTGGTCCGGTAGCATCTAAATATGCTTTTATTTCAAAATTTTGGATTGGTCGTGGTCCAACAACTGCCATATCTCCTTTAATAATATTTATTAGTTGTGGTATCTCATCAATAGATGTTTTTCTAATAAATTTCCCTATTTTTGTATAATTGTCTGTAACATTACTTTTAAAGTCGAGTGGATCAATAGTTCCGTTTTTAATACCTTTTTTCAATAATTTGTCTGAACCTAACTTCATACTTCTGAATTTAAGCATTTTAAACATTTCTCCATTTTTACCGACACGCTCTTGAGTATAAAATACAGGTCCCTTACTTTCTAATTTTATAAATAAAGCAACTATTGGAATTACTGGAATAATTATTAAAATTAGTAATAACATAGTAGCAGATAATCTATCAAAAACGTTTTTTAATAACATGTATTTGTTTTTATTTTCATTTATAACAACTATACTCAAAATGTACTACCATCCTATTTCTTCTTCCCATAATTTCCATAATTCCCATATGAGCCATAACTTCCATATGCTCCATAGTTTTCTGCACTCATATCTAGTTTATTCAATATTACTCCTAAAAACTCTGCTCCTGAGTGTTCTAACTGTTCTTTTGCTTTTTTTAAAACTTTACGCTTTATTGCACCTGACTCGACTACTAATATGCTAGCGTCGCATTTTTTTGCAACGATAGCTGCATCTATAACTACTCCTATAGGTGGAGCATCTACAATAATATAATCATAATATTTTTCAAATGCTGAAATCATTAAATCAAAATTTTTATTCTGAAGCAAATTAGTCGGATTAGGTGGTACCTGCCCTGCAGGTAAAATTGTTAAGTTGGGTACATCTGTATCATGTAATACATTTTCTATCCCTGTTATTCCTGATAAATAAGAAGTCAAGCCATCTGTTTTACCCTCTAATCTAAATCTAGCAACAATACTAGATTTTCGTAAGTCGCAGTCTAGTAGAAGTACTTTTTTTCCAAGTTCTGCTAACGATTTCGCTATATTTATTGATACTGTACTTTTACCTTCGTTTTCTTTAACTGATGAAATCACTATTTTTTTCACGTGACTTCCTGAAAATTGGATATTCGTTGCTAATGCATTATAATATTCTTCAATATCTTTATCGATAACTTTTTTGTTATACAATATTTCTATTTTTGCCATTATTTCAATCCTTTCTTAGTATCTGGAACTACACCTAGTAGTACTAAATCCATTACTTCTTCTATATCTTCTGGACGCTTAACTCGATCATCAAGTAACTCTTTCAATAAGATGATACCGATAGCTAGTGCCATACCAAAAACAAATGCTATAGCTGCATTCAGTTTTATATTTGGTGACGAAGGTTTTTCAGCCGGTTCTGCCTCTTCTATCGTAGTTATATCGTTAACTTTTGTTATAGTTTTTATCTTTTCTGCCGCAGCATTTCTTACGCTATTAGCTATTTCGCTAGCTTTATTTGGATCACTATCTGTCACAGTTATCGCTATAACACGAGTTTCTCTAGGTGATGATATAGCTATTTTACTTGCAAGTTCATCCTGGTTAATATCCAAGTTTCTTTCTTGTATTACTGTATTTAAAACTTCTGTTGATAAGATTATTTCTTGATAGTCTTTTACCAAATTTGTTCCTATCTGAATATCTTGTACTGTTACTGCTTTTTCTTTATCGTTTTGCGTTACAGCATAAATCTTAGTTGTGCTTTGATAACTTGGTTTTAATACAAAACTACTATATGCCACTGCCAATGCAGTGAAAAACAAAGTAGTAGCCAATATAATTAACTTCTTGTTCCATAGTTTTCTCAATAAGAACATGATATCTATTTCTATAATTTCATTTTTTTGCGTTTCCATTTTCCCTCCATTTAATTCATTATATCCTATTATTGTTTAATATTTCTTGTTGATTTAACTTAAATAATTTTTCTGCTCGTTTTGATCCATAATTTTTTTCTACTATACTATATGCATCTCTCATATATGTCTTTCTAGTTGTAGTATTATGAACATCTGATGCGACAAAATGTACTAAATCATTTTCTAGAAAGTATTTGGCTCTCTTTTTATATATTTTCAACGAATCTCCAAATAGTTTTGGTTTTAGTACACTCGCTGCATTTATTTGAATATATGCTCCTCTATTTATCAGTGACTCTACACGTTTTTCATTATTTTCTAATTCATTATAACGTTCTATATGTGCCAAAATAGGAATCTTACCCGCATTTATAATTTGTGATACTGCTTTATCTATATCATTGTATCTGCTATTCCCACTAAATTCTAACAATACATATTTTGTGTTAGCTATTGTCGGCAACTCATCATTTTCTATTTTTTTTAGACTTTCAAAGGTGCAGTATATTTCTGCACCATAATAAAGTTCCAAATCGCTAAACAATTCTTTTGTTTTTGTTTTTAAGACTTCGTAATT
>CAMEOL010000182.1 GCA_945929765.1 uncultured Gemella sp. | reverse complement strand
ACTCACTTGCTTCTTTGTACCTACTTCCGTCTTTCCACAATATAGAAGAAAAACCTTCTGGAGATAATATAGAATATATAGAATTTTCTAACATAATAATGCAGTCTCCTATACTTAAGGCTAATGCACCTCCGCTTCCACCTTCACCAATAACTACACAAATTACAATTGTTTCTAAATTAGAAAATTCATAAAGACATTTTGCTATTGCTTCTGCTTGCCCACGCTCTTCTGCTCCTTTTCCTGGGTATGCACCAGCTGTATCTATAAATGTAATTATTGGTCTTTTAAATTTTTCTGCTTGTTTTGCCAAGCGTAAAGCCTTCCTATAACCTTCTGGATTACTCATTCCAAAATTTCTACTTATATTTTCTTCTGTTGTTGAACCCTTTGCCTGAGCAATAATAGTAACAGGAATATTATGAAACTTTGCTATTCCACCTATTATAGCTTTATCATCCCCAAAATATCTATCACCGTGTAATTCTACAAAATCTGTAAATAGACTATTAATGTAGTCCTTTGCCTTCGGACGTTGGCTATTTCTTGCTATAGATACTCTATCCCAAGCGGTTAAATTCCCTCCCGCTAAATGTGATATTTGCGCTATCAATTCTTTTTCTAATTTTTCTGCTTTTTCTAAATCATTATTTTTTTCTTTTATGATTTCTTTTATTAAATTTTCGTAATCTTTATATTCCATTATTTAATACCATGTAAAGTTAATATATTATATATAGTTTCTCTTAACTTTTTTCTTTCAACAATTATATCTACAAATCCTTTATCTAATAAAAATTCACTTTTTTGAAACTCGTCAGGAAGTGTCTCATTTATTGTTTTTTCTATTACGCGTTTACCTGCAAATCCTACTAAACAATTAGGTTCAGAAATGATAATATCACCCAACATAGCAAAACTAGCACTAACTCCACCAGTAGTTGGATCTGATAGAACTGTTATATATAGTAACTTACTATCACTATGCCTCTTAAGTGCTGAACTAGTTTTTGCCATTTGCATTAGCGATAAAATACCTTCTTGCATTCTAGCTCCACCACTAGCAGTAAAAATTATTAAAGGTAGTTTCTTTTTTGTTGCATATTCTATAGACCTAGTGATCTTTTCACCTACAACACTCCCCATACTACCCATCATAAAATTACTATCCATTACACAGACAACACATTTTGTTTTTTTTATCTTTGCCACTCCACAAACTACAGCTTCGTTTAAGTCACTATTTCGTCTTGCTTTATCTAATTTTTCATCATACTGAAAAAAATTTTCCGAATTTACTGTTGTAACATCAGCATCAAATTCTTTAAAATAATTACTATCAAATACCGAAGAAATTCTTTCTTTTGCTGATATCCTATGATGATAATTGCATTTTGGACATACCGATAAATTCTCATAAAATTCTTCTGTTAATATCGTTTCATTACAGTTTTTACAACTAACCATAATATTGTCAGGCACTTCTTTTGGAAGTGTATTATTTCTTTTTCTGTAAATTTTCAACATATTTAGGTTTTCTTTTCTTTTTCTAAACAAACGCTTCATTTGCAACTAACTCCTCAACAAATTTTTCTAAATATGATGTATCGTATTTACCGTCTACTACTTTTGGACTATGTAATAACAAATATTGGAATTCTATATTTGTTTCAACTCCCTCGATAATCAACTCTTCTAATGCTATCCTCATTTTTTTTATACAGCCTAATCTAGTAGGAGCATAAGTAATTACTTTCATTATCATTGAATCGTAAAAAGGCGGAATTGTATATCCATTATATACAGCTGTTTCTATCCTTACACCATTTCCGGCAGGTAAATTTAAAAATTTAATGTGTCCTGGTGATGGAGAGAAATTATTCTTTATGTTTTCCGCTGTAATTCGACATTCCAAAGAATAACCTTTCATTGTAACTTCTTCTTGCTTTATATTTAATCTCAAACCAGAAGCAACTCTAATTTGTTCTTTTACTATATCAATTCCTGTTATCATTTCTGTTATTGGGTGTTCTACCTGAATTCTAGTGTTCATCTCCATAAAATAATAATTGTTGTGTTTATCCACTAAAAATTCTATAGTACCTGCTGAATAATATCCTAACTGCTTACAAACTCGTACAGAATCAGTTATTAATTTATCTCTTAAGCTATCTTCTAAAATATAGCAAGGCGCTTCTTCTAAAATCTTCTGATTCTTTCTTTGAAGAGAACAATCTCTTTCGAATAAATGAATTACATTACCGTATTTATCTCCTAATAACTGTACTTCAATATGTTTAGGTTGTTCTATATACTTCTCTATGTATATTCGATCATCATTAAAGCTTATTTTAGCTTCTGATTGAGCAGTACTAAAATTTTCCGAAAAAGAATCACGATTCCAGACTATTCTCATACCTTTTCCACCACCGCCGCTACACGCTTTAATAATTACTGGATAACCTATAGAATCAGCGAAATCTAATCCTTCTTCCACTGTTTTTATTACATCATCACTTCCAGGAACTACCGGAACCCCTAGTGATATTATTTGTTTTCTCGCTTCGTTTTTATCACCTAATAATGATATCAATCTGTAGTCAGGACCAACAAAAGTAAGACCACACTCTTCTACTAATTTTGCAAATTTA
>CAMEOL010000181.1 GCA_945929765.1 uncultured Gemella sp. | reverse complement strand
TTTAACCCTGATTCATTATTAAATCCGTGAACGATCTCTTTTAAATCTAATCCCGTTTTTAAAGATATGTACGGAATTGTGGCTGGATCGATATCTCCTGTTCTAGTCCCCATTACTAAACCTGAAAGTGGTGTGAATCCCATTGATGTATCGAACGATTTACCATTTTTAATAGCACAGATCGATGCTCCATTACCTATGTGGCATGAAATAGTCTTAAGGTCTTTAACATCTCTACCTGTAATTTCAGCTGCCATTTGTGCAATATATCTATGGCTAGTTCCGTGTGCTCCATATTTACGAACTCCGTATTTTTCATAATATTCTCTAGGAACAGCATATAAATATGTTGATTTTGGCATACTTTGATGGAATGCTGTATCAAACGTTAATACGTTAGGTACACCAGGAAGAACTTTTTGGAACGCTTTAACTCCCATTATATTCGCTGGATTGTGAAGCGGTGCTAAATCTTGAATACTATCTAATTTTTCTAATACTTCATCCGTTACTAACACAGATGAATCAAAGAATTCTCCACCGTGAACAACTCGATGACCAACACCTTCTATTTCTTCTACTTTTTCTACAATTTTCATTTCAGTAAGTTTCCCAACCAATCTTTCAATTGCAAAGTTGTGATTTGGAATATCTAACTCTTCTCTAACTTTTTCCCCGTTAAACTCAATTGTGAAAATTCCGTTATCGATTCCGATTCTTTCTACTAATCCTTTAGCAATAACCGTTTCTTCTGGCATTTCGAAAAGTTGGAATTTTAATGATGAACTTCCTGAGTTAATCGCAAGTATTTTTGTCATAAAATAAATATCTCCTTATTTAAATTCTATAGCTTTATTATCTCATCATTTTTTAATAATTACAATACCTTTTTTTAAAAAAATGATAGCTTTTTCATTTTTGGTTTAATAACATTTACCGACAACAAAAAATATTTAACATTAAATTCTATTTTTATATACAAACAGTTGCTAATCTCTTAATTTATTTTTTAGTTCATCAATAGTTTTTTGTGGTATTCCGAGTTTTAATAATTGACTGTTTTCTGCATTCTTTATTTCATTCATACTATTAAAATTTTCTAATAACAATCTTTTTCTTTTAGGACCTATACCTGTAATGTTATCTAGCGATGAATTTATCATTGATTTTGTTTTTAGACTTCTATGGTATGTAATTGCAAACCTATGAACTTCATCTTGAATTCTTTTCAAAAATAAAAATTCAGCAGAGTCCTTTCCTAAATTAATTATTTCAAAATCATCAGTTACTATGTATTCTGTAATATGTTTTTCATTCTTAGCTAATCCTATTATTTTTATATTTAATTTTAAGATATTTTGAATTACTTCTATAGCTGCTTTGACATGATTTTTTCCACCGTCTACTATTATTAAATTCGTATTATTATTTTTATCTTTGTAATTTCTATATAATACTTCTTGCATAGACGCTATATCATTAATACCTTCCGTATATTTTATTTTAAATTTCCTATATCCATAACTATTTTTTTTACCATTTAAAAAATTTACTTTTACCGAGACTGCATCACGACCCATAATGTTAGAGTTGTCGAACATATCTATATTACTTATAGACTTTGTTCCAATCATTTTTGCCAAATTATCCAACATTTTAAAATGTGATAATTCTTTTTCTTCTTCTATCAACAAATCATTTTCTAAGTAATACTGTGCATTATTTATAGCTGTATCAAGCATTTTTTTATTTTTACCTTTTTTAGGTTCTATTACTTTAATCCCTAGATAGTCCTCTAACATATTAATATCTATTCCTGAAATGTATATTTCTTTTGGTTCTTTATTTAAAGCATAATATTGAATCAAGTAAGATATAAGAATTTCTTCGTAACTAGTGTATAAGTCAAAGTATTCAATTTTTCTTTCTATTATTCCACCCATTCTCGACAAAAATATTTGAATACAAAGATAATTCCCATCAAAACTATATCCTACATAATCTCTATCAATTATATTATTATCGTTAATTGTTTGATTTTCCACTGATATGTTAATTGCTTTAATATATTCATGAAATTTAGCAGCATTTTCAAATTCTAATTTTTTGACAAATTCTGCTACTTTATTGTTTAAATGATTTATTATTTTTGTTGTATCCCCATTTAAAAACAATTTTATATTTGAAATTTGTTTTTTATATTCATCAGTTGTTATTTTTTTGGCACAAGGACCGATACACTCACCTATTTGATAATATGTACATGGTCTTTTTTCTACAGGATTACATTTCCGTAATGGATAAATTTTATCTAGAATTTTCTTTAGTTGTGATGCAGATTTTATATCTACATATGGTCCAAAATACAAATTTTTACTATTTTTTTTGTACTTCCGCGTCAATATTAATCTAGGATGCTCTTCTTTACTTATCATCAAATAAGGATATGTTTTATCATCTTTCAATTTTATATTGTAATAAGGTTTATATTGTTTTATCAAATTATTTTCCAATATCAATGCTTCTTTTTCTGTATTTACAATAATATACTCTAAATCATATATATTAGAAACTAATGTTTGCGTTTTTTTATTATGTGTCCCTGTAAAATATGAGCGTACTCTATTTTTTAAATTTTTTGCCTTACCTACATAAATCACAACAT
>CAMEOL010000180.1 GCA_945929765.1 uncultured Gemella sp. | reverse complement strand
CGATCCTACAAAAATAAAATATATCGCAGAAACTACAAAGTGGTATGGTCTTTTTGGTAACGGATTTATAGATATTATTAAAATGCTTATTGTTCCTTTAGTTTTTGTGTCAATAGTAAATGTTATATTAAATATAAATTCTAATACTAATGTTAGCAAATTAACTAGATTAACGATACTTACTTCTTTAGGAATGGTTGCTATTAGTTCTATAGTAGGATTTGTAGTTTCTATGGTAGCTAAATTAGGGATAAATTCTACATTGTTAGAAGGACAAGAAACTAAGCTAAAAGAAGTTAAAGATATAACTTCGATTTTACGAGATCTTATTCCCTCTAACCCTGTAAAAGCTATGGCTGATTTAAATGTAATAGCAGTTGTTGTTTTTGCAATGTTTATTGGAGTAGCAGCTAGATATGCCTACAATAAAGATAAAGAAAAAATCCAAGTTTTCGTTGATTTTATTGCTGCATTACATGCGATCATTTCTCGTATTGCGGTAATTATTATAAAATTAATGCCATATGCAGTTATACCTTTATTAGCTAATACTATTGCTCAACGTGGAATGAAATCTTTAAAAGACGTACTACTATTTATAGTTTTACTTTATGTAGCTGTTATTATTCAATTTGTAATCCAAGCTCTGCTATTAACTTCTCACGGAGTTTCACCAATTACATACTTCAAAAAAGGTATGAAACCTTTAATCTTAGCATTCTCTTCTCGTTCTAGTGCAGGTACTTTACCATTAACAGTAAGTACTTTAACTAAAAACCTTGGAGTTAATCCTTCAACAGCAAACTTCGTAGGTTCATTCTCTACAACTGCTGGTATGCAAGGATGTGCAGGTATATATCCTACAATGTTAGTTGTATACTTAGCAAATGCTAATGGAATTAATATTGATGCTACACTATTTATTATGACAGTAATTGTTGTAACACTTGGATCTGTGGGTATTGCAGGTGTTCCTGGTACTGCAATTACGGCAGCTAGTGTTTCTGTAAGTGGGGTTGGTATGGGATCATTCTTTAGCCAAGTAAATCCTATATTAGCCGTTGATCCAATATTAGATATGGGGCGTACTTGTTTAAATGTTAGTGGTGGTATGGTTAACGCAATAGTCGTTGATAAACATCTAAAAACATTCGATAAAGAAATATTTAACAAAAAAGAAATTTCAATTTAATTACACGTACAATAAAAATAATAAGTTATAAACAATAGCAAACTATATATAAAAATAATACGGTGGGATATAAAAAATATATCCTGCCGTACTTGATACAAAAACAATTCATTTAACTTTATATAAAAAATTTATGCGGTAGGTGATTTTTATCACCCACCGCATTTATTATACAGCCATTATACAGCAACTATTTAAACTATAAGAACAGAATAATATCTATTATTTTATTTTTATCTTTTTATAAATTCTATCTAATTCTGATTCCCAGTTATTCCAGTCTAATCTTATATTAGCATTATCTTTTAATATTTCCCTTGCTATATCCTCAATAGTAATCGATTCTAACGATTGTTTCAGTGCCTTATTAATACTATTTATTTTTTTTAGATAATCTTTATATCGACTATCCATTAATTTTACACCTTTGAATATTTTTGCAACATACTCAGTTTGTAGCGTAAATAACTCTACTTCCCCATTAATTGCTTCATAAACTTCATATAGACTAACTTTCTTTTGTTCTCTATATTTATAGCCACCACCAACACCAGTATTTGCTTTTACAAGTTCATGTAATACCAATTTTCTCATTATTTTCTTTAAGTATGTTGGTGAGATTTCTAATCTATCGCTAATCTCTTTGGAATTTAAATAGATTCTTCTATCTTGAAAATATAACATAACCATAATACATATTGCTTGCTCAGTGCTCTTTGTTAAATGCATAATAACTCTCCTATTAAATAATTTATTAATTATCTTTTAAAATTTACGATCTCCCCAATATTGGTAATAAGTACACTCTATAGAACCATTAAATAATTTTCTTCGTTTTGTTGCTTTTTTTCCATATAAATGTTCGAACATTTTATGAGATGTTAATAAATAAAGTGACCAGTATGGTTTATTTTTTAGTGACTCTCCTAAAAATCTATACATTTTTTCGACTTCTTGTTTTTCTCCTAAACGTTCCCCATAAGGAGGATTAGCTATTATACATCCTGTTTCTCTTTTAGCAACAAAATCATATACAGTCATTTGTTTAAATTCGATAACTCCAGCCAACCCAATTTCTTCAACATTATTTTGTGCCGTCTCTATCATTTTAGGATCTATATCTGAACCATATAATTCTATTTCTTTTTCATAATCTATTAAATTTTCCGCTTTATCTCGTTCTTCTTGGACTAATGAATTTGGTATCCAATGCCATTTTTCAAAATCAAACTTTCTATTTATTCCCGGAGCCATATTTTGTGCTATCATCGCCGCTTCTATAAGCAATGTTCCTGATCCACAAAACAAATCATAGAACGGTGTTTCTCCAGTCCAATTAGTTAATTTAACCATTGCTGCTGCTAAAGTTTCTTTTAATGGTGCTACCCCTTGTTTTGCTCTATATCCTCTTTTATGTAAACCATCACCTGAGGTATCAAGCAGAATAGTTGCCTCGTCATTTAGCATTATTATCTCTAGTCT
>CAMEOL010000179.1 GCA_945929765.1 uncultured Gemella sp. | reverse complement strand
AGAGAAGTTAGGAATAGAAGGCGAAGAAGTAATTTTACTCCGCCATTTAATATTATCACACCACGGGAAATATGAATTTGGCTCTCCGAAGTTGCCTATGGTTAAAGAAGCAGAAATTTTAAATTTTATAGATAATATTGATGCTCGTATGCAAATGTTCGAAAAAAATCTAACAACTGTCGAACCAGGAACGTTTTCGGAACGAATTTTTGGTTTAGAAAATAGACAATTTTATGTACCAAAATTTGATAAGGAATAGTAGTTTTAAAATTTCAAAAAAAATAATTGCAAAGAATATATTTTTGTACCAAATGTGGTGAGATGAATAAACAGTTTCATTTCACCACATTTTGTATAGGAAGTAACTTTTATATTAGATATTTTTAAGATTTTAATTTTATAGAATTTAAATTTTAGTTTAATAGGGATTATGTACATATTAAAAATATTATAATGCAAATATAATAAAAAAATTTTTTCGAAGAAAATTTAGGGGAAAACTTCGGAAATAGAAGAAAAAAATAAAACGCAAAGTTATAAAAAAAATCAAAATGCGTATTACTTGAATAACAATAGAGATAAAGTTCGTAAATAGCGTTATAAAAGTAAATAATAACTATGTTGAATTAAAAAATAGGGTTGATTTCTGTACGAAAAAGGTATATTATATTTAATGGTTTGTATTAACCATAATTAAATATTAAGGAGATAACTAGATGTTAGAACGAATTTTTAAATTACGTGAACATAACACAACGGTTAGAACGGAAATTTCATCAGGATTTATAACTTTCTTTGCGATGAGTTATATTCTTGTAGTAAACCCTGCGATACTATCAGCAGCAGGAATTCCGTTAGAAAGAGTATTTACAGCTACGGTTATAGCTATATTGGTGGGTACTTTAATAATGGCTTTAGGAGCAAATTATCCTATCGTAGTTGCGCCAGGTATGGGGTTAAACTCATATTTTGCAACGATGGTCGCAGCAACAGGAGCTAATTACACTACTATTTTAGCTACGTGTTTTGTAGCGGGTGTGATATTTATTATTTTGTCTGCTACAAGATTCAGAGAGGCGTTAATTGATTCTATACCTAATAATTTAAAACACGGTATATCTGTAGCAATTGGGCTATTTATTACTTTTTTAGGTTTGAAGAATTCGGGGATTATTGTATCAAATCCTGCAACTATTTTATCGTTAGGTAAACTTAGTGAACCAACAGCATATTTAACGGTATTGGGTATTGTTATTATTTTAGTTTTATTAGTACTAGAAGTTAAGGGTGCAATTTTTATCGGAATGTTTGTAGTGGCGGTAGTAAGTTATTTTATGGGATTATTAAAAATTGATAAAATATTTACAGTCCCTAGTTTTGATTTAACACTTTTATATAATCCAGTCGCAGAAAGTATTAATGTTTTCCAAATGGGATTATACGGAATTGTATTTGCCTTTTTAATGGTAACATTATTCGATACGACAGGTACTATGATTGCTGTAGCTAATCAAGCAGGACTTGTAAAAGATGGTAAAATTTCTAAAATTCGTCAAGCTTTATTAGCGGACTCTCTAGCTACGACAGTTGCTTCGTTATTTGGATCTTCTCCAACAACTGCGTATATAGAGTCTTCATCAGGAGTAGCTAATGGAGGTCGTACAGGACTTACGTCGTTTACAACAGCAATGTTAGCATTATTATCATTGTTTTTATTCCCGTTAGCAGCTAGCTTATCATCAGTAGCAGCAATTACATCTCCTGCACTAATTATTATAGGTTCATTTATGATGGAAAATATCTCAAAAATTGAGTGGGATGATATTACAGAATCGTTCCCAGCGTTTGCTACAATTTTAGGTATTCCATTAACAGGATCAATTAATGACGGTATTGCTTTCGGATTTGTCTTTTATGTTGTATTAAAAATTGCAAAAAAACAAGCAAAAACAATACATCCATTAATGTATATCTTTGCACTATTATTCTTAATTCAATTAATATGGATTCACGGATAAATAGGTAATTATATCGTGTATTTGTGAAAAAAATCTTATAATGTAGCAAGTTATAAATAAAGACTGAACAAATGATTTATTTAATCATATTTTTCAGTCTTTTTTATTTATATTATGAAATATAAGTTGAAAGCTATTAGAAGTTATTTTTTCTGTATAGAGTCGCTAATATTTGCAATTATTTTTTCTGCTTCATTTATTAGGTACATATTTATAGACATGCTATTTAAATATTTTTGTATCTTTTTAAATTCATCTATATTTATTTTGTTAGTTGATTTGTAAGCACGAATTAGTTGGTTTTTTGGTGTATTTTCTTCGGATATAAATTCGATAACATCAGCTTTATACCCAAAGGCGTTAAGTAATTCACTACGGATACTATCTGTAAATAATGTTGCGAATTTTTCTCTAATAATACCGTGTTTTAGCATAAATGGAAGTAATGTATTTGGAAGTTGACTGTTTATTTCTTTTTGGCAACAAGGTACTGCTAAAATAATTTTAGCTTGCCAATTTATTGATTTTATTAAAGCTACGTCTGTAGCTATATCACAAGCATGAAGACTTATAACCATATCGATATTGTCATCTGTTGTATAGTCGGCAACATCACCATAAACAAATTTTAATTTTTTGAAATTTAATTTAGTAGCTATTTTATTACAGTTATCTATAACTTCTTTTT
>CAMEOL010000178.1 GCA_945929765.1 uncultured Gemella sp. | reverse complement strand
ACTAGGTAATCTTAAATAAAAATATCTCATCTTACAATTTTGTAAGAATTATGAAAAAAATGTAAGGAAAATGAATAGAAAATATAAAACTATAGCTGTATAATATAGGTTGTTGTTACTAATCAGTGTTATTTTAAATTACTGTAAAATATAATTGAAAACAACGGATGTAAACAATAGAAAAATATGTAACTACATGAAAAAGTATGAAAAACAACAGAAAACATGTTATAATAAAATAATACTTAACATTTTAAAGTTAATGAACTAAGGAATTTTAGGAGGGATTTATGTTACAATTAAAAAATATAACAAAAGAGTATAGATCTGGTGATGAAGTTGCTCGTGCATTAGATAATGTTAGCATTTCGTTTCGTGAAGCGGAGTTTGTTTCTATTTTAGGGGCAAGTGGTAGTGGAAAAACGACAATGTTAAATATTATTGGTGGATTAGACAAATATTCATCAGGAGATTTAATAGTAAATGGAACATCGACTAAACAGTTTAAAGATAGAGATTGGGATAGTTATCGTAACGGAACTATAGGTTTCGTTTTTCAAAGTTATAATTTAATAAATCATCTGTCAGTATTAGAAAATGTAAAATTAGCATTATCTATTTCGGGAAATTCTTCGAAAGATAGTACAGAAAAAGCTAAATCAGTATTAAAAGAAGTTGGTCTTGAAAAACACATTTATAAAAAACCGACACAACTTTCTGGTGGACAAATGCAGCGTGTTGCGATTGCTAGAGCGTTAGTTACAGATTCAAAAATTATTTTGGCTGACGAGCCTACGGGAGCATTAGATAGCAAAACAAGTGTGCAAATTATGGAACTAATTAAAAAAATTAGTCGTGATAAATTAGTTATAATGGTTACGCACAATCCAGAATTAGCAAATGAATATAGTGATAGAATAGTACGTGTTGCTGATGGTAAAATTTTAGAAGATACTAATATTTGTGAGGACAATAAAGTAACGAATAATTATGTAGCTAAGAAAACTGCAATGTCGCTTGGAGATTCGATAAAGTCAAGTATGAAAAATTTATTGACGAAAAAAGTTCGTACTATTTTAACGACTTTTGCAGGAAGTATTGGAATTATAAGTATTGCGTTAGTGTTATCTATTTCTGCTGGAATGCAATCGTATATTTCTAAAATAGAGAACGAAAATCTTTCTAGTATGCCGATAACTATCGGAGCTACGCAAATGGATATGAGTTTTAGTTCGAGAGTAGAAGTAGCCGAAGCAAATAACGGAACAGATATTAAAGCTAGTGATAAAAATGAAGTGCATAAAAATATTTATACAGAAGATAAATTAGGTAATGGTGAAACTTTTATTAAATATTTTGAGAATAATGCAAAAAATTATTATAAGGGTATTGAATACTTAAATAGCTATGCGTTAAAAACTGTAACTAAAAAATCAAATGGTGAAATAGTAGAAGTTAAATTGGCAGATTATGGATATAGAGGTGGCGATATTTTTAGCATTTTATCAGAAGATAAAAGTGTATTATTAAATCAATATGATATTGTTGCAAAATTAGATAGTAATTTTGAATATCCAACTAAAGCTAATGAATTAATTTTATTTGTTGGTCAAGATAATTCTGTAGATAAAGCAGTTTTAAAAGCGTTAGGTTATGATGAGAATGCAAAATTAGAATTCAAAGATTTATTAGGAAAAGAAATTAGTGTCTTATCAAATGATAATTATTATAAAGAACAAGACGGCTTATTTACTATCGCAGATCTTAATGAGGAACTTTATAATAGTGGGGTAAAAGCGAAAATAGTTGCGATAGCAAAACCTAATAGCGCTAATAACGATTCAGCTTCAAGTCCGATAGGATATATTAAAGCATTAGAAAGTGAAATGTTAGCAAAAGAAAAAAATTCTAAGGTTGTAGTTGCTCAAAAAAATGATAGTAGCAAAAATGTTATTACGAAAGAAAATATAACACAAGAAGTTTATGATTCAATTTTAGGTCAGTTAGGTGGAAGTGATAAGCCTGCAAATATTTCTATATATCCAAAAACTTTTGCTGATAGAGAAAATATTGTAAAAGTTATTGATGATTATAACAAAAAAATATCTGAAAAATATGGAAGTGATAGTGCAGACGCTAAAAAATATAGTATAAAATACACAGATATGGCTAAAATGGCAACTGATATGATGTCAAGTATGATAAGTGCAATTACTGTAATTTTAACTTCGTTTGCTGCGATATCGTTAATAGTATCGTCATTTATGATCGGAATATTAACTTATGTTTCTGTAGTAGAGCGTACTAAAGAGATAGGAATTTTACGTGCAATTGGTGCTCGTAAAAAAGATATTACGCGTATATTTAACGCAGAAGCGGGAATTATCGGAGTGACGTCTGGAGTGTTTGGTGTCGGACTTGCAATGTTATTAAATTACCCGATAAATAGTATAATTGCAAAATCGTTAAAATTAGATTCATTTAGTGCGAGCTTGTCATTACAAAATACTTTATTATTAATCGGCTTAAGTTTATTCTTAACGTTAATAGCAAGTATTATTCCAGCTAGAATGGCAGCTAAGAAAAATCCAGTAGAAGCGTTAAGAACTGAATAACTAATTAAAAAAGGGGCTGACCCAAAAGAGGGTCAGTTCAAGAAAAAGGGGCTGACCCAAAAGAGGGTCAGTTCAAGAAAAAAAGGGGCTGACCCAAAA
>CAMEOL010000177.1 GCA_945929765.1 uncultured Gemella sp. | reverse complement strand
AACACCAAAGGATATTGCTAATGTAGTTTCATTTTTGGCGAATGAAAAATCAAAATATATCACAGGGCAAGTTATTAACGTAGATGGCGGAATGGTAATGTAGGAGATTTGTTATGAGAAGAGTAGTTATTAGTGGATTGGGAGTTGTATCTCCTATAGGTAATAATATAAATGAATTATGGGAAAGTATAGAAAACGGATACTGTGGTATTGATGAAATTACTGCATTTGATACTACAGATTTTAAAGTGAAATTAGCTGGTGAAGTAAAAAATCTTGATTTTGAACAGTATTTTACAAAAAGAGAGTTAAAGTTTAACGATCGCTTCACACAATTTGCAAGAATTGCATCTAAACAAGCATATGTTGACGCTAATATAGAGGGTATTAATAAAGATAATTTAGGAGTTATATTGTCTAGTGGTGTCGGCGGCTTAAGCACTGTTTCTTCAACTCCAGATACATTAAGAGAAAAAGGACCAAGTAGAGTATCTCCTTATTTTATTCCTATGGCTTTAATAAATTTATCAGCAGGTAGTGTTGCTATAGATGTAGGCGCAAAAGGTCATTGTAGTAGCGTTGTTACAGCATGTGCTGCAGCTAGTGATGCTATTGGAGAAGCGTTTTGGAAAATAAGAAATGGAGCATTGGATATTGCTTTCGCAGGAGGTAGTGAAGCATCAGTTATACCAATAGCAATTGCAGGTTTTTCTAGTATGAGAGCTTTATGTGAAAGTACGGACAAAAATCGTGCGAGTATTCCTTTCGATAAAGAACGAAGCGGTTTTGTTATGGGAGAAGGTAGTGGAGTTTTAGTATTAGAAGAATTAGAACATGCTAAAAAGCGAGGAGCAAAAATTTATGCGGAAATAGTAGGATATGGAAGTAGTTGCGATGCTAACCATATAACTGCACCAAGTACTGATGGAAGTGGTGCTGGAAATGCAATGTTAAAAGCAATTAAAGATGCACAAATTAAAGGTGAAGATATTGACTATATAAATGCGCACGGGACAAGCACACCATTAAATGATAAAAGTGAAACATTGGCTATTAAATATGCATTTAAAGAACACGCTAACGATTTGTTAATAAGTTCAACAAAGTCTAATACTGGTCATTTATTAGGTGCAAGTGGTGCGATAGAAGCTATAATTTCTGTTTTAGCGCTAAAAAATTCATATGTACCGCCGACTATTAATCATAAGGTAGATGACGAAGAGTGTGATTTGAATGTAGTAAAAAATATAGGTGTTAAGAAAAATATTAAATACGCTATGAGTAATTCTCTAGGATTTGGGGGACATAATGCTAGTTTAATATTTAAAAAGTGGGAGGAAGAATAATGTTATATAATTCTAATGACATTCAAAAAATAATACCACATAGATATCCTTTTTTGCTAGTGGATAGTATAATTGAAATTAGTGAAGATAATAGTAAAATTGTTGGGAAAAAGTGTGTTAGTGCTAATGAGATGCATTTTGTTGGTCATTTTCCAGAAAAACATGTTATGCCGGGTGTTCTAATTGTTGAAGCATTAGCTCAAACAGGGTGTGTTTTATTATTAAGTAAAGAAGAAAATAAAGGAAAAATAGGTTACTTTGCAGGTATAA
The DNA here is from genome assembly GCA_945929765.1 of uncultured Gemella sp. Classification (GTDB taxonomy): domain Bacteria; phylum Bacillota; class Bacilli; order Staphylococcales; family Gemellaceae; genus Gemelliphila. The sequence continues at coordinate 1,100 of CAMEOL010000177.1, read as the reverse complement.
ATAAGATGAGATTTAAGAAACAGGTAGTTCCTGGAGACGTATTAACGCTAGAGGTTGAAGTTGTTTCTTCAAAGATGAATATATATGTTGCTAAAGTAAGGGCTACTGTAGAAAACAAAGTAGCATGTGAAGGAGAAATTATTTGTTCTGTAGGATAAATAATATATAGATAGTAACAATAGTTTCAAGAAAATAAACTAGAAAAATTAAAATGTAAAGGTATAAATTATCTAATTAAAATTTCAAGTTTGCTGAGTACTATAATAATTTAATGGAGCTATAAAAATATTGTAAATAATAAATTTTATTAGCTCCATATTTTAATAAATTCTAGTTGAAATTTCAGCTGATGATAATATTATAGTTTCATTGTCTTTTTTGACAATTAAATATCCTTCATCAGAAATATCGATAGCTTTTGCTATATACGATTCGTTATTTTGAATTACAGTTATTTCCTTTCCTAAAATATAAGAATGTTTTTTATAAATATCAAAAACTAATTCTTTATTATTTTTTAATTTTTCAAAATTATTAATTAAGCTGCTTATAATAATATTTCTAGAAATATATCTATCAGAGTGATTTTCTACTGAAGTTGCAATATTGATTAGCAGATTGTCAAAAATATTTTTGTGAATATTAAGACCGATACCTATAATTATATATTTTAATTCTTTACAATCATCAGTTAGTTCACTTTCGCATAATATGCCGCCCATTTTCAAGTCGTTTATCATAATATCGTTAACCCATTTAAGAGAAACATCAATAGAATATAATTCTTTAATTGTTAAAAAAATAGCGACACTTGTAAAAATTGGTAGACTAAAAGATTCTTTTAGTGAAGAAGTCGGCTTTAAAAATATGGACATATATATACCTGTGTTTTTTGGTGAAGTAAATTTTTTGGAATTTCTTCCACGGCCGGATGTTTGTTCGTCACTTATTACTATATGATTAAAAGGTAATTTAGAAAAATTTCTTTTTATATAATTGTTAGTTGAATCTATTGAATTGAATATTTCTAAACTATATTTAGTAGGAATATTGTTCTTTATAAAATTATAATTGTAAATATCGGTTTGTGAATTTAAGTT
>CAMEOL010000176.1 GCA_945929765.1 uncultured Gemella sp. | reverse complement strand
TAACTAACAGAATTTGAGTTCATTTCAATAATTACTTTATCATAATTACTAAAATAGTTATTTTGACCTTTCTCATTCAAGTAAACAACATGATCATAAGTTCCTGCAGACTTATCTATATTTGTTAAAAAACTTCTAATAGAATAATAACCTTTTGTAGAAACGGGATCAGTATATCTTACATTTTGTGAAGCAGAAGAAGAAACACCCTCTATATTCACAGAAAAATTATAATAACCTTCATTTTTCAACTTTTTTTGATCAACAAATACAGAAAGATTTATATTACCTGTTATATTTTGATGATCTTTAATATAATCAGTTAAAGTATATGTAATTGTTTTTGTGTAATAATCCCAAACACCTTTTGCTATTACTTCTCCATTATAAGAAATATTTGGAATAAGAACATCACCTATAACTCCATGACCTTCTAAATTTAAAGTATCTGAAAGTGTAATTGTAAAAGTATCTCCCGGTTTAGCTTCATCTTTAACGTTAAAACTAATACTTGCACTCAGATCTCCTCCATTAGCACCCATTGGTTCTATAGCTACAGACGGAATATTTAATTTTACTGATTGATTAGTTAAAGCAGTTTCTCCATTAACCATAGAACGTACATTCTGGCTATTTCGTATATCTAAAGATTCTTCATTCGTTGTTTTATTCACATAAAAATATATTGAATTTTTCTCTTTTTCACTCACTGACTGTGTTATTGATTCACTTTGATTATCAGCTAAAGTATACCCACTCGGTAATGCATTTGCCTTTTCATTAACTGTAGTTTTTGCAATATCGTCTGTAGTAGAAACAATAACTAATTTAGGGAATTTTTTTACAACTTTACCTGTGTCCTTATCTACATAATATACACCATAACTTATCCCTGTCAATAGTTCTACTTTATTTTCTTCTAACTTTTCTTCTGATTTTTCACTAATTAATATATTCGAATCATCAACAATGGAATTATTATCTAATACTCCGATTTCTGAATTTGATAAAGATTCACTACTTAAATATATTGACGTCGACTCAGACATTGATAAAGATTCAGACATAGAACTATGCGTAGATTCACTAGTACTTAAAGAGGTTGATAAACTTTCCGATAAAGATATGCTAGAAGATACAAATTTAGATGTAGATTCAGAGAAAACTGAATTTTTATCATTAGCTTCTGTTAAAACTGCTTCTCTAGTATTAGCTAGAACCTCTATAGTGACTTCTTTTGTTATTACAGTCTCATTTTCATTCGCATAAGCTGTATCTGTTGTAACTACTCCTACTCCAAATATTGCACCTATTGAAGATATCCCCTTAATATATTTCAAACTATCAGTAGAAAATCTTTCATCAATATCCAACTTCAAATCAGATATTTCGTTATTTGCTTTTGTCGAAGCTCCAAACACCCTCAACAATCCTATATTTGTTAATAATGCTGTTACCCACTTTTTACCCGATTTGTATAATTTTACACGTACTTTTCTATCTGTTTCTTGGTATTTTCCATTGTAATACTTCTTTTTAGACATAAATTCTCCTTTCTTTTAATAACTTATATCCATTTACAAATAAACTCTTTATTTTAACATTTATCATAAATTAAATTTTAAAATAAAATATAATCTCCAAATTAGTTTGGATTTATATAATATCACGTTTTTTTAAAAAGTCAATAAGTTTTCATAAAAACAGACAAAAAAACAGATAAAAAATAGATTGTGTATTTTCACAAAATTAGTATAATCATGTAAAATCAAATAAACAACATAATTATACCTATTGACTTTATCACTTGATTTCATATAATATAAGTTTTTTAATATACTATTTATTTCGAAATACATAAGAAAATATTATAATTAAACTGTAATTTTAATAAATAAAATGTATTGTAATCAGATTAGTATCTATACAGAAAAATAAAAATACTATAATAAATATAATTTTCTTAATAATAAAACATTATCATAAATTAATATAATTAGTATATACATAATAATGTTCATATTTTTATATATCTATTATATTACTATACAAATCATAACTATGATGCAATAAAAAAATACTTCAACATAATATTTTATTGATTTAGAATAATTATGTAAAAAATGGTTGTGAAATAAATACGGGGCATGGAGAAAAATCCATACACCCGTATTTATTATACAACCAAAATAACTAAGCACATTTTGTCACTTAGTTATGTTATTTATGTTATTTTTCTTCATATCCATATTTGACATGAATCCTAAAAGTATACCCTCTTAAATTAAAGATAGAATAATTCCACCTATAATAGTAATTGCTAACAATATCATAACTACTGTCATAATACCGAACTTAGTTGGCTCAGAATCATGAAATTCATTACGCTCTTGTTCTATACCTTCTTTTATTTTTTTTTCTAAAATATTGTCTTCTTTCATATTTTACCTATAAAAATACTTTCTCCACACAATTTGCATGGCTTCTTTGCTTATTTAAAAGATTGTTTAAATAATCTTCTTTTTGTAGTGACGTTTTTAAAGTTATTACTAACGACTCTACATTATTATGAATATTTTCTTCAGATGTGAAATCTCTATTATGGGCAGTATTATTAAAAGCAAGAATCAACATATTATTATCAAATGCCCTTCTCACAGAATCTAATAACTCTGCGTAATGGTTTATATCTAAATAAAAATCACAAGTAGTAAAAAGATTATCTATTTTTTT
>CAMEOL010000175.1 GCA_945929765.1 uncultured Gemella sp. | reverse complement strand
AAAAATTTTATGCGGTAGGTGATTTTTATCACCCACCGCATTTATTATACAGCCAATATTCTTATGCAACGGTTGATCATTACGTAAGGATAACACAACCTCATTTGATAGAGAGTTTATGTTTTAGTTATTAATTACCTTTTACTGCGAAGTACATTCCACTTGGGCAAGCAAAGTTAAAATTCGGGAATGGTTGTTCATTTATTTCGCTACAAGTATCTGTTAATGCTGATATTTTCTTCTGTAAAGTTTCGATATCATCGGTTTCAAAAAGAATACTCGGAACCATGTCGATAACCTCTGGCGAAACTTGACGGATAAATTCTTTATCATAGACAGTAATTGATGTTGTAGAATTTACATTTGTTTTCATTGTAAAATAAATGTACCCCATCATCTCTTGTTCATCAACGATTTCAAAACCGGCAGCACTCCAGAATTCTTTCTCTTTTTTTACGTCATTAACGTATAGCATTAATCCTAAATCTTTAGAAAATCCCATGTGTTTTCTCCTTAAAAATTAACATTTTCTGAAACAAATCCTGGAATATCAGTATTAACTTGCCATGTCATACCGAATTTATCAACTACTATAGCGTATGCTGGACTCCAAGGAGTTTCTTGTAATTCTAAATCAATTCTTTGTGCGTTCACGCTAAGTTTCTTATAAAGTTCAGTTGCTGTTTCTATATTATCTACTTGAATACATGCTGTCATGTTTGTTCCCTGAGTATAAACGTGTTCACTGCCATTATCAGAAATTTGTAATCTTATACCGTTAATATTTAAATTAGCATTTAGTACTAAATTTTCTTTTTCTTTTGGTGTGTTTGGTATAGCTTGACCAAAAGTTGTGCAACTAACTAACTCTGCTGCAAAGACATCTTTATAAAATTCAACTGCTTCTAATCCGTTATTGTTAGTAACTAAATAAAGTTCAATTGCTTTAATCATTTTTAAATCTCCTTATAATAAGTTTTGTATCTTATGATAACACATATAATTTTCAATTCAAAAAGGGTTGCTCATAACATATATAAAATTAACTATTAGTAGAGATTATTTTTATGTTTTTAGCTCTTGTACTCTCAAAATTTTGAAATGTTAGTAATTACATCATTTTCAGAAAGTCGGATATTGTTCTAGTTGATTTTCATTTATTTTGTCAGCAAAACTACTGTTTCAACACTAGGTGTTTGAGGAAACATATCTATAGGTTGAACAGTTCTTAATTTGTATTTTCTTGTTAATATTTTTAAGTCTTTGGCTAGAGTAGATGGGTTGCAACTAACATATATTATTCTATTGGCATTTGTTGATAATAAATGTTTTGCAAGACTTCCTAATCCAGTTCGTGGAGGATCAACAACGACTACGTCAAAGTTTATTCCTTCTTTTTTCCATTTAGGTAAAATTTTTGTTGCATCTGCTACACTATATTGACAATTTGTTATTCCATTTAATATTAAATTTTCTTGGGCATTTGTTATAGATTCTTCTACTATATCCATACCATAAACTTTTTTACAGTGTTTACTTAAATATTGTCCAATAGTTCCAACTCCACAAAAAGCATCTAGAACTATATCTGTTTCTTTTAATGCGGCTAATTCTACTACTTTATCGTATAAATTTTTCGTTTGAAGTGGATTAAGTTGGAAGAATGAATTAGCAGATAATTTGTACTCTATATCTCCAATTTTTTCTATTATATATCCAGGACCATAAAGATTAATATTTTCAGTTCCCATAACTAGATGACTTTTATCATCTGTTATATTTAGTACTATGCTTTTTACAATTCTTTCTCTTTTTAACATTGAGACAACTTTGTCTAAATTTTCTACATGTTTTGTATTAGCGATAAAAACAACTTGGACATCTCCGTTATAGAATGATGTTCTAGTTGAAATATATTTTACACCTTTAAATCTTTTAGAAATAGATACAGGAACTTTGAATCTTGCAATTAATGATTTTATTTGTTCAGTAATTCTATTTCCATGCTCATGTTGTACTATACAGTCTTTTATATCAACTAGTTCGTTACTTCCTTCTTTGTAAAGGCCAGCTACAACTCGACCATTTTTTATAGCAACAGGAAATTGATTTTTGTTGCGGTAGTGATATTCTTTAGGGCTAGGCAATGTTTTTTCAATTTTATTTTCGACATTTTTTATATTTAAATATTTAGAGAAAGCATCTATAACTATGTTTCTTTTATATTCTAATTGTTTAGAATAGGAAACGTGTGCTAGAGCGTATCCTCCGCATTCTAAAAACTCTTTTCTTATGTCTACTACACGATAAGGGCTACTTTCTTTTATATTTAGTAATTTTGCTTTAATATATTTCGGAGTTTCCTCTTCTATTTCACAAGTTACAACTTCATCAGGTAAAGCTCCTTTAACGAAAGTTATTTTTTTTCTGTAGTATCCGATTCCTTCTCCATTAATTCCTATTTTTTTGATTGTTAGTAAAATTTTTCTTCGCATTTTCTTCTCCTATTGTTCAAATAAGCATAACAAAAAGGTGAGCAGAGATATGTATTACTTCCTAGTCTCACCTAAATAAAAATATATTTATTTTATCAAAATATTAAGATACAATATTTAATTTGAAATAAATTTCTCCATGGCCCTATGGGGAGCCGAGGCCTAGGTGGGAACTAGGCAAGCGCTTGGGATCCTGAGCCAAGCCGCATTGGGGCTGAGGTTTGTTCCCCGAGCCCAGTT
>CAMEOL010000174.1 GCA_945929765.1 uncultured Gemella sp. | reverse complement strand
CTGCTTCTTGCTGATCATCTACATTTATTTTTGTAAATTCTATATTTTCTCATTCAGAATCTAATTCTTCTAGTACTGGTGCTAACATTTTACATGGTCCACACCATGGTGCCCAAAAATCTACCAATGTTACTGAATCAGTTTGTTTTAATTCATAAAATTCTTTATCTGTAATTTCTCTCATTTATATAATCTCCTTAATTAGTGATATTTATATATTAGCATTTTTTTTATAGCATTTCAACAATTGTTACTCCTAATCCACCTTCATTTTGTCCACCGCTTCTGAAAGAAGATACATATTTATTGTTTTTCAAGTAATTACCTATATTCTTCTTCAAAATACCTGACCCCACTCCATGTATTATAGTAAAGGTATCATAATTCATAAGTAACAATTTATCCATGTATTCTTCAATATCTCTTAATGCTTCTTCTGTATTTTTTCCTATTACGTTTATCGATAATGCCACATTACTTATATTATTTTTTACAATAGTGTTACGCTCTATTTTTTCTTTTTCTTTTTCTAGACGTTTTACTTCTTCACGTTTAACCATAAGTTTTAAAGATCCTAATTTTACTTGTAGTGAATTATCTTTAATCGCCAGAACATTTGCTCTTTGATTATATTTTATTACTAATACATCATCCCCTACATTAATTGTATCATTATCTTCTCTAATCGTTAAAATATTTTTTTTGTTATTTACTGCTACTTTGTAATCATTAATTTCTGATAACAATTCATTAAATTCATGTTGTTTCAAAGTATCATTTTGAAGTTTTAATTGTTTATAAAGTTCTGTTAATTCTTCTTTTCTATTTTCAATATCTTGGTTTAGTTCCGAATAAACTTTTTCGAACAAGCTGTCTTTATATTTTAAATATTCTTCCAAATTATGTTTCAAATTATCTTTAATTTCACTTACTTCTTTTATATCTTTATTTAAATGTTCAATTTTTATATCGTACTCTTGGATACTTTGTGAAAGTTTATCAATGAAAATATTATTTTCTTTTTCTGTTTCTTTTAAATAGCTATTAGCCTCGTCTACTATATCTTCTAATAATCCTAACTTATAAGATATATTTATAGCATTAGATTTCCCGGGAAGACCAATTATAAATTTATAAGTAGGATTTAAGTTTTCAAAATCAAATTCTAAAGAAGAGTTTTTATAATATTCCGATCTAAAGCAGTAATCTTTTATTTCTGGATAATGCGTAGTACAAAGAACAGTACATTTACGATCTTTAAATTTATTTAATAATGCCATCGATAATACTGCTCCTTCACTAGGATCAGTCCCCGAACATAACTCATCTAATAAGACTAAACTCTTTTCGGAAATATTATTCAATATTTTTATTATATTTGTCATGTGTGAAGAAAAAGTTGATAAATTATTTTCTATTGACTGTTCATCACCTATATCAACAAATATTCGTTCATAAAATCCTATTTTTGAATTTTCGTTTGCTGGAACATATAGTCCCAAATGTGTGAGTAACACACATAAACCTACAGTCTTAAGTATTACAGTTTTCCCCCCTGTGTTAGGACCTGTAATTATTAATGAATTACCTGTATTATCCATATAAATATCATTTTTTACAACAACGTCTTTTGGTATTAATGGATTATATGCTTTCTTTAAATCTATAAGTTGTTCATCACTTAACAACGGTTTTGTAAAATTCATATTTATCGAAAAATTAATTTTAGAAAAAATAAATTCTATCTCTGAAAAATTGTCTAGAGAATTTTTTAATTCTAGCTCGTGTATGCTTATTTCTTTTGTAGCTTCTCTTAATATTCTAAGTATTTCTTCTTTTTCTTTTCTTCGTAAAGCAGATATTTCGTTATTTATTATTACATTTTCTCGTGGTTCTACATAAATAGTATTTCCCGAAGCAGACTCGTCATGAATAATTCCCCCAAAATCATTTTTATATTCTGGCTTAACTAGTATAACATCCCTGTCATTTCTCTTTGTTACTATAGCTTCTGACAATTTGTTACTATTTTTTCTAATTATATTTTTTAGTATTTGGTCACTTTTGGTTTTTAAACGTTTTATATTGTCTTTTATATTTTTTAATTCAATCGAAGCATCTTCTCTTATATAGCCATCTTCGTCTACAATCTTTTCTAAATAATCTATCAATATAGAAAAATCTGTTATATTTTCTACATAATTAGTTATATAAGGGTATTCTTTGTTATCAGATAACACTATATTATTGAATTTATTTTTAAATCTTCTATATGTTACAATGTTTTGTAAAATTACAAACAATTCTTTTTCGTTTAAAATACTTTCTATTTTTGCTTTTTTTATACTATTATAATAATCATATATTTTTAAATTAAATTCTGCACGATATTTTTTATATAAATACTCTACTTCGTCATTTTCTGCATGAATTCTTTTTAAATTTTCAAAATTATCTATATATACTAAATTAGAAAATTTATTTATCGATAATTCGGAGTAACAATAATTACTAATATTTTTTAGGACAGTATCTAAATTTAGTTTATTCTTTATTGAATTATCCATTTTATCCTCCTAAATACATTATTCTTAAAGTATACATTTGTGATAGTTTTTTGTCAATTGTTAGTACTAGATATATATTTTTTACTAAATTCAATTTCTAGTTCAATAAATTGAATAGTTCCCTTAATGGTTCTTCTTCATCTTTTAAAACTCTAATTAATTTCTCTTCGTGTTCTGTGTCTACAGGTTTGAAGGTAGTCAAAAC
>CAMEOL010000173.1 GCA_945929765.1 uncultured Gemella sp. | reverse complement strand
CCTATATGTTTCACGAGATTCTTTAGCTGGCTTCCCAACAGCTATTAACATTACTGGTACATAACGATCTTTTTCTAACCCTAAAGTTTCTGCTAAATTAGCTGAATCAAAACCTCCTATTGCATTCGTCTCATACCCGTGAGCACGTGCCACTAACATAAATTGCATTGCTGCCAAACTAGCATCAATTTTTACAACATCATTCATTTGTTCTTTTGTAAAGTTATCATACATACCTACAAAACTTGGTAAAATTTGATTTTTTATTTCTTCTGGCATAAATCCTTTTTCTACTGCATTGCTATAAATTTCTTCTGCCATTAGTTGCGCCTTCATGTCCCCGAATACCGCAATCATCGCAGAAGACGTATCATTTTGGCGAGAGTTAAAACTAACTAAAGGACGTAACTTATCTTTTCCTTCTGCTGTATTAACTACTACAAATCTCCATGGTTGAAAATTTACAGACGATGGAGCTTTTGCTGCTTCATTAATCATTTCTAACATTTCTTCATTAGAAATTTTGAACTCCGGATCAAATTCTTTTACAGATTTTCTCCCAAAAACTACTTCTTTAAAATCATTATTTATTATTGTCATTTTCTTCTCCTATTCTTATTTTAAATTATTGTCAACTTTTTCTAATAGTAATAATAAATTTTCGGCATCTTCTTTAGTAAACCCTGTTTCAAAAAATATATCTAAACTAGAACAATTACGTGAACAACCCGAAATTTCTTCTTTTGATTTTTCGGTTAAAGAAACATATATTTCTCGATTGTTATTAGGATTTCTCCTTCTAACTATATAATTTTTTTCTTCTAATATTTTTATGTGACGTGTAATTGCCGCTTGATCAATTTTTATGAACTCTTGTAATTCAGTCTGTGAAATTTCTCCTTTATCTACTAAAGTAACTAATATCTCATATCTAGTTAAACTAAAGCCAACTTCATTTTCAAAATGTCTCGAAATTTTCTGTTCTACAAGTTTCATTTTATAAATAAGTTTACTTATATCCCTAATTTCCATAAATACCTCCTAAAATTGATACATCAATTATTGACCTATCAATTATAATGTAATATATATTTTATGTCAAGTTATTTAATTTGTAAGAAAATATCTTACTTTTTCTGTAAGGGTTTTTCTGTTAATGAAAAAGTTTGCAAATATCTATTTACAAGCGTTTTATGGCACTATATAATCTAATCATAAACAACAAACAAAATAAAAAAAGGAGGAAAATTTTATGTTTTCATTTTTAAAAGCTTCTGCTCCAAAACCTAGATTAGCAGAAGAAAAAATAGATCCACACTACAAACAACTTCGTAAAAAAGTGTTTGCTGGTGTATTTATTGGATATGCTGCATATTATCTAATTAGAAAAAATTTCTCATTAGCTATGCCTTATCTAATTAGTGAATACGGGTTCACAAAAGCACAACTTGGAACAGTTTCTCTTGCGTTATCACTATCTTATGGTATAAGCAAATTTGTTATGGGAAATGTTTCTGATAGAAGTAATCCTAAATACTTCATTTCTATCGGTCTTATGGCTTCTGCTATTGTCAGTTTAATATTCGGATTAGTACCCGGGGTATTATCATCAATTCCTGTAATGATAACTTTAGCAGCATTAAATGGTTGGTTCCAAGGTATGGGATACCCGCCAGGTGCCAAAACAATGACTAACTGGTTCTCCGCATCTGAACGTGGTGTTTGGTGGAGTTGGTGGAACGTTTCTCACAACCTTGGTGGTGGTTTGATTGGACCTTTAGCACTTCTTGGACTTGCGATATTCGGTGCTTGGCAATCATTATTCTACTTACCTGCATTAATTGCTATTGCTTGTGCGATACTAATATTCTTTTTAATGCATGATACACCAGAGTCTGAGGGATTACCTCCTGTAGATGAATATAAAGGTGAAAAATTAGTAGAAAAAGTAGAATCTGCTCATACACTGTCATCAAAAGATATTTTCTTTAAATATATAATAAACAATAAATATCTTTGGGCTATTGCAATAGCTAACATTTTCGTATACTTCATTCGTTACGGTATTATTGACTGGGCACCAACATACTTAAAAGAAGTTAAACACTTTACTGTAGATAAACAAAGTTGGGCTTACTTCTTATACGAATATGCTGGAATATTCGGTATGTTAGCTAGTGGATACCTAAGTGATAAAGTATTCAAAGGTCACCGTGCCCCTCCTATGTTAATGTTCTTAGTTGGTGTATTACTTGCTATAGTTGTTTACTGGAAAAATCCAGCAGGAAATCCTCTTGTTGACAACATATGTCTAGTTGCTATCGGATTCTTAATTTATGGTCCTGTTATGATGATAGGATTACAAGCAGCAGATTTAGTTCCGAGAGTTGCAACTGGTACTGCTACAGGTCTTACAGGATTATTTGGATACTTACTTGGATCTGCAAGTGCTGGAACTGTAATGGGAGCTATAGTTGATCACTATGGATGGGATGGTGGATTCTACACATTGATAGCATCTTGTGTGTTAGCATTCATCTTCATAGGTTTAACTCTATTCAAAAAAACTTCTAAACAACTAGAAGAAAAATAATTAAATCTAATATATATTAGATAATAAATACTGCTAATAATTGATCGGAAAATAATAATTTCAAAACACGTGAAAATGTGAATTTCAATAAGTTATTGTTAAAAAACTAGTTTATTATTCGAATAAATAACCGAATAATACAGTATCTACAATAGAGTCTGTAAAAAGATTTGTGTATGAAAAAACCTCCGTTTAGTATAAAATAAAA
>CAMEOL010000172.1 GCA_945929765.1 uncultured Gemella sp. | reverse complement strand
GCTACAAATTTATAATCAAATAGATTGTCTTCACGTAGACGCCCCATCGTAATCTGCATTCCTTTTTCGTTATCACGATCTAATACTGGCTGTGGTCTATTATCTTCTTCATAATATTTTATAAAAGGTGTTGGTGATAATGGTAATTGTAGTTCATCAATTTCAGAAACAAAATTACTAATTTTTTCTAATAATACTTCTTTCCCTGGATTATTTTCTAAATTAAATGACACTGCCGCCATATGTCCATCTAATACTGGCACACGAATACATTGTGCTGACAATTTCATCGTATTATCTAAAACTATTTTTCCGTCTATTACTTTTCCAAATATTTTTAGTGGCTCGATCTCGCTTTTTTCTTCTTCGCCACCGATAAAAGGAATAATATTTTCTACCATTTCTGGCCATTCTGCAAATGTCTTTCCGCTTCCTGATATCGCTTGATAAGTACAAATTGACGCTTCTTTTACACCAAATTCTTTTATTGCATTAAATATTGGAACATAACTTTGAATAGAACAGTTTGGTTTAACAACAATAAAACCTTTTTCTGTCCCTAGACGTTTACGTTGAGATGGTACTACTGCTAAATGTTCAGCATTTATTTCTGGAATAATCATAGGTACATCTTCCTTCATTCTATTTGCTGAATTGTTAGATACTACGACAACTTCACGTTTCGCATAATCTTCTTCTAATTTTATTAAACTTTCTTTATCTAAATTAATCGCACAAAATACTAGATCAACATCTACTACTACGTTATCAATATCAAATACATCATATAAGACAAAGTCTTTTGTATATTCTGGTAAAGGTGTTGATAATTTCCAACGCCCTGCCATCAAATCTTCATATTTTTGTCCTGCTGAACGGCTAGATGCTGCTAATTTTACAACTTCAAAGTATGGATGATCTTCTAGTAATGACAACAAGCGTTGTCCTACCATTCCTGTAGCACCCAAAACTGCAACTCTCGATTTTTTCATTAAAAATTCTCCTTATATTCCTATTTTTTTTACTTCTAAACTATTTTTATTTAAAACTGCCATCTGTTCCGAATTTGCTCCACAATACTTTGTATAGTTGTACATAGGTAGTTTCTCACTATATATAACAACTTCATCTCCTATAGAAATATCCCCATCTGCTTCTATAACTATATGACTCATCATAGTAGCAAATATTTTATATTCTTTTCCATGAATAAGACAGGTTTTACCAGTTAAACGACTCCTTAGTATTCCATCACCATAACCTATATTAACTACTGCTACGTCTATATCTCTACTTGCTACAAATGCATTACTGTAACCTATACATTCGCCTTGTTTTAAATTAACAATATTTACTATTTCTGCCGTAACTTTAAAACTGTGATACGGAACAAAATCTTTTATTTTATAATCATTATTTTTTATATTGTAAGGATATGCACCGTACAATAATATACCGGGTCTTATATGAGTAACTTCTTCAAATACGCCATCTCTAAAATATGAAGCACTATTTTGAAAATGTACTACTTCAAAATTATGTACTTGCTTAGCTTTAGCATATGTATCAAGGAGTAGTTCTTTCTCTTTTTCGTAATTACCATCAAATTCATCAGCAAACGCAAAATGTGACCAAAAAGCTTTTAATTTTAATTTGTTTTTTTGACAAAATTCAATAATTTCTAACACCTCTTTAATGTTTCTTGCACCTGCTCTACGCATACTTCCGGCAAATTCTAAGTGTAACTTTATATCATTTAAATTACTATAGTTTTCTTGCAAATATTTTAGAGATGGAATGTTTATTTCAATATTATATTTTTTTGCAATGCTAAACTCTGTCGTTGCATTTAACAAAAATATATCTACTTTTTGCCCTAAAGTTTCTCTTATTAAGATGGCTTCTTTTATATTAGTTGTCGCAAAATAATTAATACCGACAGAATGAAATGACCTTATACTATCAACCAAATCCATATTATAAGCATTGTTTTTTACTACTGCAATTATTTGTTTTCCGCTTTTTAGTAATTGTTTTGCATTTTCTCTTAAATTGTTATAATTAATTTCTAATGTTGCCACAGTTTTCCTCGTTTTAATTATTTGTTATACTCTTTCAAAATAGCTAAATAATAATTTACACCTGTTTCTAAAATATTTTCGTCAAAATTAAATGTTGGCGTATGTAGTCCAGATACATATCCTAATTCTTCATTTCTTATTCCTAAAAAACTATAATTAATAGGTGACACTTTACTAAAAGCAGAGAAATCTTCACCGTATAAGTATGCTTCTGGTAATTCTATGTAATTAATATTAGCTTCTTTCGTTACTTTTTTTACTAATTCATAAAGTTCCTTATTGTTGATTACAGCAGGATATCCCTCTCCAAAATCAACATCAACTTTACAGCCAGTCATAATTTCTAATCCTTTTGCTAGTGACATGATTTTTTCAGAAATTATTTTGAAATTTTCTTCACTATAAGTTCGTATCGTTCCTTCTAGATGAGCATGTTGAGAAACTATGTTTAGTGCATCTCCACCCCACATCTTTCCGATATGAATTATATTAGTATCTCTTGCTTTTAAGTTCAAAGTATTAAGTTTCAATAATTCTTGATATAGCGTTGTTGCAACATTTAGGGCATCAACTCCTGTATGTTTTAGTCCTACGTGTGCTGCTTGCCCCGTAATATTGAATCTCACTTCTGTTGCACTTGCCATTATTTCATCAACTTTTGCTACTATACTGTTTTCAGGAAAGTCAGGATTTAAATGTAAAGCATAACTAGCAATTACATTATGTTTAGCAAAGTCATAATTTTTTATCATTAAACTTGCTCCACCTATCGTTTCTTCAGCC
>CAMEOL010000171.1 GCA_945929765.1 uncultured Gemella sp. | reverse complement strand
TTTTATGCGGTAGGTGATTTTTATCACCCACCGCATTTATTATACAGCCTTTTTTAATAGTTATAGTCTAGGTAATTATGGTTACTTGTTAAACAGATTTATATTTATTTTTCTATGTTTTTCGTTATATAAATAATACAGCCGAACACAAATTAGTGATCCTACAAACATTACAGTTAAATAAATTATAGAATATTGGTAATTAGAATCTAAACCTCCTGCTATAGAATGCTGTAACCCTTGTAATGATCTCGTCATAGGTAAATAATTATGTAATTTTTGGAAGAACGAACTTGACGTTTCTATCGGAAACGTTCCGCCTGCACTCGCTAATTGTAAAACTAAAAATATAATAGAAATAAATCTTCCTATATTCCCCATTGTTATTGTAAATAATGTCACTAATGTAATGTAAGCAAGCGAAGTTATCAATAATACTTTGTAAAAATCAACCGTATTTTCAGGAGAAATACCTAATATTAATTGCATCAAAACTCCTGTTAAAACTGCTTGTAATATTCCTTGAACAATCATAACTAAAAGTTTTCCTCTATGCCATTTTTTCTTTCTAGAAAATTTATAATCGCTAGAAGATGTCATAGTATATACAAAGTTAAAAGCAATAGAAGCTATATATAATCCTAACGGTATTAAGTAAGCTATAAATACTGTCCCGTAATTGTCAACGCCATTCATAGTTAATTGTTTAGTTTCTGTTGGTGTTGTAATAAACTCTACTTTATTTTCTAAAGTATTATTTTCTAAAGTAGCTACTCCATTAGAAACACCATCATTTAATGACGTTAACCCTCGAAGCAACTCGCTTGAACCTGAACTTAATTTATTAGTACCTTCTCCTAATTGGTCCGTTCCGTCCATCAATTGCACCAATCCACTATTTAATTGCGGGAAAAATTGATTACTAAACATTATACTTCCTTCGGTTAAATTATTAATACCCCTTTGTAATGTATTAGTGCCGATAAGTAGTTTAGCATTTCCGTCTTTTGCACTAGAAATTCCTTCATCTAATTTAGCAACACCGTTATTATATTGACTATATTTTTGATTTAATTCTGTTGCTCCGGTATTTAACTTAGCAACACTTCCTACTAGAGTGTTCAATGAATTTTGTGATTTTTTCGTATTATCAATTAGTTGATTAATACCACTATCAATATTTTTATAATTAGCTGCTACTTGCTGTAATCCTAGTGACGTACTATTTGCACCACTAACTAAACCATTATCCAATCCATATCTAATTTTTTCTAATGAAGCAACTAATTTAAACACTCCATCTTGATTTGTTCCCGAATTTACTTTTTCATTATCTATATTTTGGTCTACTATCATTTTTAACGAGTTTAAATTTTCTATTAATACTTTTTGTGTAGTTCCTTGTATAGATATCAAAATACTATTTTGTTGTTCTTCTGTTAAATTAGCAAAAGTTGGATTATTTTTTAATGTATCTTCATAAAGATTATTTGCTAAAATTATTTGCTCCTCTGATACTGAAATATTATTTAAATTAATACTTCCCTTACTTCCTGAAGTTAACATTACTTTTATATTTTGTAATTCTTCTAGACTAGGTACATTTTTGTTTAATTCTTCTATTGAATTATTCATAGAAGTTGTGCCTTTTTCTAATCTATCTAACGCATTTTGAATAGTTGTACTAGCTTGTTGTAATTGTGAAAGTTTCTCTTCATTTTCTTTCGTATTTATTTTTCCTATACTTTGTTGTAATCCGCTATTTAGTTCTGTTATACCTGAAGATAAACTACTTATCCCTCCTCTTAATAAGTTTCCGTTATTAACTAATTCTCCACTTCCTTGTTTAAGTTTTGATAGTCCTATAGCTAGAGATTGTTGTCCATTTTGTAAATCTGGAATTTTATTATTGACGTTATTTAATCCATCATTAATTTGTGAATATTTATTTCTTGCTTCATTAACTTTCTCAAACATAATACTCTGTCCATTTTTTAGACTATTTATCCCTCCGTTAAGAGATAATATACCGGAATTTAATTGTTCACTTCCTACTACTAATTTTTCTGTCCCTTCTTTCGCTGACCCTAATTTACTTTTTAGCGATGATAAGTTCCCTACTATTGCTTCTATATAACTTTTTGTAATTTTTTTGTTTAAATTAGCACTAATAGCGTTAGCACCTGTCTTTGTCATAAGATATCCTGAATAACTTTTTGCTGGATTTACTTTGTATTCTAACGGAATAATTTCTGTTCCTTCTTTTAAAGAACGTTCAGTAAAATCTTTGTTTATATACATTGCCATGTAGTAAGTTTCTCCTGACACACCTTTATCCGCTTCTTCTCTACTAACGAAATGCCAGTCAAACTCTTTATTCTCTTCTAAATTTTTTACTAACGATGAACCTATATTAACAGATTCATTGTCCTTTGTTACCCCTACATCCTCATTGACTATCGCTACTGGGATTTTATCAGTTCTTCCATATGGATCCCACATTGAACTAGAAAATATCCCTGCATATATCATTGGTAGAAATAGTATCGCAATTAATGAAATTAATAACTTTTTATTTCTTATTATAGATTTATATTCTTTTTTTATCCCCATAATTAACTCCTTACTTCAATCTAATATTTAATTATTATAGCTTTCACAAAAAAATATAACAACATACAAAATTTTTATTTTGTCATAGATAACGTTTACGATAATTACTCTACTCTATACTAAAATAAGCATCCTTACTCTAACATTTATTTAAATTTTTAAAAAAAAAATGCTCCAAAAGAACAGGGGGCTGACCCAAAAGTAAAATCAACGAAAAAAAGAGATGATTAAATTGAGTAACAAAGTTACCTACAAAAATTATAACATGAATCAAC
>CAMEOL010000170.1 GCA_945929765.1 uncultured Gemella sp. | reverse complement strand
AGTTGTTGATAATTTATATAATGCAAGCGAGAAAAGTTTAGAAGTTGTAAAAAAATTAACAGGGAAAGAATTAACTTTTTATAATGCAGACATTCGTGATGCAGAAAAAATGGACGAAATATTTAAATTAGAAAAAAATATTTTTGGAGTAATTCATTTTGCAGGTTTAAAAGCAGTCGGAGAATCTTGTCAAATTCCTCTAGCATATTATGATAACAATGTAGCAGGAACAGTAACATTGTGTCAGGTTATGGCAAAAAATAATTGTAAAAATATTATTTTTAGTTCATCAGCTACTGTATATGGGGATCCACACACAGTGCCTATTAAAGAAGACTTCCCATTATCAGCTACAAACCCATATGGACGTACAAAATTAATGTTAGAAGAAATATTGGGAGATACGTATAAGTCAGATAATGAATGGAATGTTGTTCTGTTAAGATATTTTAATCCAATAGGGGCGCATGAGAGTGGAGATTTAGGAGAAGATCCAAACGGAATACCAAACAACTTATTACCTTATGTTGCACAAGTTGCTGTAGGTAAAGTAGAAAAAGTTAATGTGTTTGGTGATGATTATGATACTCATGATGGAACAGGAGTACGTGACTATATTCACGTAGTTGATTTAGCTAATGGGCATGTAGCTGCTCTTAAACGTCTAGAACCGAATACAGGTTTATCAATATATAATTTAGGAACAGGAAATGGTTATTCTGTTTTTGATGTACTAAAAAATATGAATAAGGCTGTAGGTCGTGAGTTACCTTATGTAGTAGCTCCTCGTCGTAGTGGTGATATCGCAGCATGTTATGCCGATTCTACAAAGGCAAAAGAAGAGTTAGGATGGATTGCACAATATGGAATTGAACGTATGTGCGAAGACTTATGGCGTTGGCAAAGTAAAAATCCAAATGGTTTTGAAAAATAAATATATTTTATTAGGAAATTATTTGTTTTTCGTTTGTTAGTATTTTTAGAAATTAGAAAAATGTAGGAGTGATTAAAGATTAGGTCTTAATCACTCCTAAATAATAAAGAAAAAATGATGGGGGTAGAATGTTGAAAAAGTATATAATAACACTTATTATTAATATCCTGTCATTTAGTTACTTAGATCTTTGGCATGTTACAGCTATGGAAAAATATTATTATAATAATCCTATGCATATAGTACCAGCTAGTTATAAATTAAAAGATGTACCATTATTAAATCAATTAAGTCCAGATTTTTTTCCGATGGGATGTGAATGTGTTAGTGTAACAATGGCGCTAAATTTTAAAAATATAAATGTACAATCACAAGAGGTTATAAATTCTGTCACGATAGATACAGATCCTAGAAAAGGGTTTATTGGAAGTATGTATTCGATGAAATATTATCAGGGAACTGTCCCTGTTATTTGGCCAGAAGCGTTAATATATACTGTCCAGAAATATAGAAAAAATTCTTATATAGCTACGGGATATTCTCAAAGAGATATAGAGAATGCTGTAGCTAAGGGTAATCCAGTATTAGTTTGGTATAGTTGGGAACCAGTAAATATTGCTATCCTTACGGGTACAGATGTAGTGTATTCTAGTAAGGGGGTACATGCAGTATTGGTTGTAGGATATGATAACGAAAATTGGTATATAAATGATCCAACAAAAGGATATAGAAAATTAAACAAAGAAACTTTTTATAAAAAATATGTTGCATATGGTAGTAGAGCAATAGTTATTGTGTAAATAAAAATTTAATTTTAAAGTAATAAAATAAATGAACCTATCTATTTAATTAATATTATGGTAAAATGAAATTATATTAATATTGTAGTATGAGGTGAATGAAGTGAGTAATATAGAAAATAGAATAAGTACAATATTAAAATTTGTAGATGAATTAGAAACTTCTTTTGAAAAAGAAAATTATATTTATGAACAAATTGAAAAGATAATAGAAGAAAATGATGATGAATTATTTTTAGAACTTGCAGAAAAAGTTATAGAAGATGATGATGGTGTAAGTAACGGAAAATATTCTGCAAAATTACAAATGAGTTTACTTTACCAATCAACTCTACTAATAGAAGAAAAAATTAGAGCACTGCAAGAGCAATTATCTTTAGAAGAAGAAAAAGAAGAAGATGAATTAGAAGGTATGATAAATTTATATTACCATCAATTATTTACATTTTTATGGTATTACAAGTGGATTTTACCGAAATTGCCTAGAGGACTATCTGTAAGTAAAGATATGATAGATAGTGCAAATGAAATTATGCATTACTATTATGATTTATTAAACATTGATTTAGCTATGTATCACAAAACTGTAATGCTTCAAAATATTAAAATGGGAAATATAGAAGAAGCTAAAGAAAATTACAAAATGTGGCATGAATTGTTAGAAGAAAATAGTTTTATGAATGATTGTGAAGCATGTGAAGTTACAGAAAAAGTAAACTATTACAACTTCATAGGAGAACATAAAAAAGCTATAGAAACTGCACAGCCAATATTAAATGGCAAACTAACTTGTGCTGAAGTTCCGCATATAACTTATGCACCAGTACTAAAAAGTTTATTAATTTTAAATGAAAAAGAAGAAGTAGAACAACTTTTACCTAAGGCTATTAAACTTATAGAAAACAGTTCGCACATTGTTAGCGAAATTACGTCATTTATTGAAATTGCTTATAGACTAGGTAATGTTGATTTTGCAAAAGAGCTGGCAGAAAAATATGAAGCTAAAATTTTAGACAATACGGACGAATTGAATGCTCTAAAATATTTTATAGCAACATCTCCTTTTGTTGAAGAAAATTATGAAAGAGCATTAACAGGTTCTGCATTTTTTGATAAAAGAAATGCTAATAGCTACTACACAGATTATCTTTCTGAATATACTGGTCG
>CAMEOL010000169.1 GCA_945929765.1 uncultured Gemella sp. | reverse complement strand
AATTAAATATTTTATACTAAATTGAGGCTATACACAAAACTTATGACAGACCCGTAAATTCGTTATAATATTTGCTTTAAATTTAATATTTCACGTTTTATTTATTTTAAATTGTAGTGTGTAAAATTGATAAAGTCTATTACAATTCTCTATATACTCCTACACATTCACCTATAACTAAAACATCTCGTGTAATTATAGGTTCATAATTTGAGTTGCAAGGTTGCAAAACTACATTATCTTTATTTTTATAGAATTTTTTTAATGATGCTTCGTTATTCTCTGTTAGTAGCACAGCAGCTATTCTACCATTAGAAACAGTTGATTGTTTTCTAATAAATACAATGTCTCCATCTAGGATACCAGCTTCAATCATACTATCTCCTTTAACTTTAAGGGCAAAATCTGCTCGAGTTTTATAATCAACATACATAAAAAAATCTAAATCTTCTTCTGCATAAACACCATCACCAGCACAAATTGTACCTAAAATTGGTATTTTTATAATATTTTCTAAAATTTCTTCAGTTTCTGAATCAGTAGAAGAGGAGTTATTTTCAATGACATAGTAATCATCGCTAATTCCCATTAACCAATTTGGATTTACCCCCAAACAATTAGAAATTTTTATTAATTTATCTTGTTTTGGAGTATATTTTCCTCTTAACCAATCACTTATTGAAGAGGGAGTTATTCCTGTAATTTTAGATAATTCAACTTGTTTAATATTATTTTTTTGCATACATTGTTTTAATCTAGTGGTAAATATAGTCTCAGTCATAGTGTGTCCTCCGATATTCTTACTACAAATTATAAAGGAAACCGTACAAAAAATCAATCGTTAAAATAAAAATTATCGAAAAAAATAAGAAAACTGAATTTTCCTCTTGCAATTCGGCTTTCCGTATGATAAAATAAAAATACGGAAAACTTAAAAGAGATAAAAGGAGATAATTTATGTTTTTATATTGGGTATTTGCAGTAGTATTAATAGTAAAAGTAGCTACTTTTTTTGAGAAAAATTCTATAAAAGTAGAAAGAAAAGAAAAACCTATAATTATTAGAGGAAATAAAAACGTTTTACCATCTTTGAAATATGTTGAAAAAACTCCTATTAAAGTATATAATTAAGATATAAAATTTAGGAGGAACTTAAATGAAATTAGTTTTAACAAGACACGGTGAAAGTCAATGGAACCTAGAAAATAAATTTACTGGGTGGGTTGATGTCGATATTACAGAAAAAGGACGCCAAGAAGCAATTTCAGGTGGACAAAAACTTAAAGAGTTAGGTTTACAATTTGATGTAGCATACACATCTTACCAAAAAAGAGCTATTAAAACTCTTAATTTAATTCTTGAAGAAATGGATCAATTATGGATTCCTGTGAATAAAAGTTGGCGTTTAAACGAAAGACACTATGGTGGATTACAAGGTTTAAACAAAGCAGAAACTGCAGCTAAATACGGTGATGATCAAGTTCACATTTGGAGAAGAAGTTTTGATGTAGCACCTCCACAAGTTACAGAAGAAGATCCTAACTACCCAGGGAATGAAGTAAGATATGCTAATATTCCTAAAGACGAATTACCGACAGGAGAAAGTTTAAAACTTACTATTGATCGAGTATTACCTTACTGGGAAAGTGATATTTCTAAAGAAATTAAAGCAGGGAAAAATGTTATTATTTCAGCACACGGAAATAGCTTGCGTGCTTTAATAAAATACTTACTAAATATTTCTGATGAGAAAATTCTTGATCTAAACTTACCTACAGGAACACCGCTTGTATTTGAAATAGACGAGAACTTAAATATAATATCAGCTCCGGAATTATTTTAATTAGCAATTTATGAGAAGTTTTAAAAATATTTTATTTTTATTTCTATGTTGTTTATTTATCCAAGGATGTAGTAATAGTTCGGAGGGCATTTCATCAGAAGATGCTGAAAAAATTGTTTCTAATATAAAATTGGATTCTATAGTGAAGACAGAATTCGAATTAAAAACTAATAAGTTAATAATTGAAATAGAAGACGAATTCATTACTAAAGAGGATTTATCTACTATATTAATGAACAGTTCAGTTTTTAATAAAATTGGCTTGCAAGCTTTTAATAAAGATAATTTATTATCTAAAGTTAATACAGTCGAATTTATTTCTTCCAATGGTAATAAAGCAACTTTAGACACGTCTAATATTTCTAATATTGTGTTAGAAATAAAAGTAAATAAATATTCAGAAGCGTATGTCAAAAATAAAATTCTTAATTTCTCTAAAACTATTATAAGTTTTAATGACTATGTTGGTCGTATAGAAATTGATTTAAAAAATAACGATATTTCTAACGAACGTATTGAAAAATATAATTCAACATATAATGAAATTCACAATTTTTTAAAGACATTCGAAACATATTCTGATAGCAATACGGATTTTAAAAATATAGAAGTTTTTAAAAGTAAGATGAATAGTGTGAAATCTCTAGTTGATTCTATAAAATTAACTACAGATAATGCTATAAATACAAAACAATCAACGTTAATTAATTCTCAATTTTTAAACGTTAATGAGTTAGATAAATTAGCACGTGATTTTTCAAGTATGTAAATAACTTTAAATATTTACTTATACGCTATAAAATAAGGTGAGTGATTAAGTTTACTCATCTTATTTTTTGTTTTATGTTTTATACTTAATTAAGTGTAATTCAAATATAATAAAAAATTAAGGTTATATTAATTGTTTTTAATAAAATCATTCGAATTTTTAACATTTAACATAAAGTTCTTTTCAGAAGCCCTTCTAATATATTTGGGTACAATTTAATATATTTCAGTTAATTCAAAGGAATTTACTATTTGATCTAATTGTGATAAAATCCCAAGTTTGACAGTTGAAAAAAGAAATAAGTCCCATAAACCTTTTTATATC
>CAMEOL010000168.1 GCA_945929765.1 uncultured Gemella sp. | reverse complement strand
ATATTAAACAAAAATAACTTAATATTTTGTCCAACTTTTTGGGTGCAGCACCATGTAAACTTGCTTAGGTAATTTAATATATTTTCATATATTAACGTTTATAGTTCTATGAAATTATATTTAAATCTTCACCTTTCTTTACATTTTATAATCTTTTTGATAAAATCAAATTATTATAATTCTCGAGGAGGTAACAATATGGGGAAAATTACAAGAAGAATAATATTAGGTGCTGTATCTGCACTAGGAGCATATTATGCAAAAAATCCTAAGGAAATAAAAAAACATAAGGACATAGTTTTAGAAAATATAAAGAAACATATTGTAAAAAATAAAAAAGAAGAGAACAACTCAACTGATTTAGTAGAAGAAAAACAAGTAACTGCAGAAGAAATTGCAAAAATTAAACTAGATAAATTAATGTCAGCTTTTACTCCGAAAGAAGAGACGCAATTTAATGAAAATAATAATTCTGTTACGAATAGTGAGAAAGAAGATGTAATAGAAGAACGAGTACTATTAAAAGACAATGTAGTAGAAGTTTCTGATGAGCTAAAAGAAAATAGTGTAGAAGAATTTTCTAAAGAACTAGAAATTAATGAAGATGGTGGAGTAGGATTATCTTCTGAAAATAATTTTAAAGAAAAATTAGAACAAGAAACTAGTAAAGATTTTTCGAGAGAAGAATTAGAAGGCTATGTTTCTGCGGATCAGGGTGTTGAAGAACTAGAATTAGCTAACAGTGAAGCTAAAGAAACAGAAGAAGTAATTAACAATGAAATAGAAGAAGGTCTAAACTTTGTAGAAAATGCAGAGGTACCATTGGAAGTTGAAAAAGTTGAAGAGAAAGAATCTGTTATAGATATCGTAGAAGAGTTAGAAGCTCAAGAAGTAGTTAATAATGGAAATGAAACTAAATATTCATTTAATTTACAAGAAGAAACAAAGACAGATGCTCAGCAGTTAAGTGAAGCTATAAAAGAGCTTTCATCATCTAACAAAACTGAAGAAGATATAGTGCAAACAGAAAAACAACTGAATTTAAACGAACCAAAAAGAGTGTTGCCGAAGGTATCTGCAGTGAGTAAAGAAGACGTAGAAGAACGTTATGAAACGGATGAAGATTTAGTGAAAAAAGTTAAGGAACTTTTAGAAAACAATGGTCAAGTTGAAAGTGATGAGTCTACAGATAGTCAGGAGATAGATTTAAATCCATCGGAAGTAGACTCTGAAATTTCTGATGTTTCTGATACGGACGAAAGAAAGTTCAATGAAATTAGTGAAGTTTTTGATGAATTAAGTAGCGAAAAAAATACAGAAAAAACACCAAAAAGCGCTTTGAAATCAATAATAGACTTATTTTCTTCTAAAAAATAACTATTTCATAATAATAAAAGGTCGGATTTTCCGACCTTTTATTATTAAACTAACTTGAAGTTAAGGAGGAAGAAATGAAAGTAAATAAACAATATTTTTTAGTTATATTTTTAGGTCTTTTATCTGCGTTTGGACCATTTGTATTAGATTTATATTTACCGGCTTTACCTACTATAGCGAGTTATTATGGGGTAGAGTCTTCATTAATTCAATTGACATTAACAGGTAGTATGCTAGGATTAGCTATCGGTCAGATTTTGATAGGTCCTATAAGTGATAAATACGGAAGAAAAAGCCCTTTAATTATAAGTTTAGTCATATATATAGGTAGCTCAGTGGCGATAGTATTTGCGTGGGATGTTTATGCAATGATATTTTTCAGGATTGTACAAGGGTTAGCAGCTTCTGGAGCCCTAGTTATATCGAGAGCAGTTGCTACAGACTTGTACAGAGGTAATGAACTAAAGATATTCTTCGGTATGTTAATGATGGTAAATGGACTTGCTCCAATAATATCGCCTGTACTAGGAGGTATTCTATTAAGTGTTGTTACTTGGCAAGGGCTATTTGTTGTGCTATCTGTTATTGGTTTGTTATTATTACTTGCTGCAGTTAGATTTAACGAAACTCATAGTAAAGATAATCGAATAAAAGGAAATATAATAGCTACTTATTTAACTATAATAAAAATTATCAAAAACAAAAAATATTTAAAATTAGTAGCTATACAAGCATTCGGTATGTCTGCGATGTTTGCCTATATAGCATCATCTCCTTTTATATTCCAAATACAATACGGTATTTCTAGTATCTTGTATGGGATAATATTCGCTTCTAATGGTTTTGCTTTAATGCTTGGAGCAAGAATATCGAGAAATTTTAATGCGAAAAAATCGATAAACTACGGTGTTGTAATAATGTTAGTTGCGAGTATAATTCTCCTTGTGTCACTTACGCTTAAGTTGTCAATAGTTCTAGTAGAAATTGGTTTTTTTGTTCAGTTATTTGGATTAGGAAGTATCACGCCTTCGACATCATCACTAGCTATGGAATCTGAAAGAGAAAATGCAGGTGGAGCATCTGCAGTTTTAGGAGGAGTATCATTTTTATTTGGAGGAATAGTGTCTCCGCTAGTAGGTATAGGTAACACTATGTATGCCACGCCGATAGTAATAGTTATAAGTGTCCTTGTATCTTATATAATTTTCAAAAAAACAGAAAAAATAATATAGATAAGCATGTATTGTTTTTTGTAACGAATTACAAAATTATGCAAATAAATTAAGAAGAATAGATAAAATATTACGTAGCTAAATTTAGCTACGTAATATTTTATTTATTAATATAGTAATATTTAATTAACATAAACAGGATTAAATATAAAAGTTGTAAAATAGATAATGTTCATATGATACTCGGTAAATGGTGAAATGTAGTAATAAATCGGATAAGTTCTTAATATAGAAACAAAGTAAATATTTATAAATAGATTATAAAAAAATAATAAAAAAACTATTGACAAGAAGAAGTAAAGCATATATAATAATAAAAGTCTTCAGAA
>CAMEOL010000167.1 GCA_945929765.1 uncultured Gemella sp. | reverse complement strand
ATTACTGACCATGAAGTGACTAGATATATTTTAGATAATATTACATATGATTATCGTGAATATGATTATTTTAGTAAAAATAAAAAAGAATTAAAAGAAAAGTTGTTAGCTATTTTTGAGAAAGAGTTAGCTAAAAAAACAGAAGTTTTTGAAACTAATGAACAACTTAATGAATTTTATCGTTTCGCTATGCTAAAATCTATAGACACTGCATGGATAGAACAAGTTGATAATTTAGAACAGTTAAAAATGGCGGTAACAAGTCGAGGAGTTGCACAAAAAAGAGTAGTTTTTGAGTTTTATCGTGAAGCGGAAAAATCGTTTGAAATTATGAAATCTAATATTAGAGAGAATTTAATAAAAAATCTTTCGTTGAGTAAAGTAAAAGTTGGAAGTAATGGCTACAATAGTCTTATTTTCCCATAAAAATAGTGAGGTATTAAATGACAGTTTATAATATTAATCTAGGAATAGGTTGGGCTAGTAGTGGAGTAGAGTATGCACAACTGTATAGAGCTAAAATGTTTAGAAACATAGGTATAGATGCTAAATTTGTATTTATGGATTTAATATTAAATGAAAATATTCAACATTTTACAGAAAATATAGGTCTAGAAAATAATGAGGTTATCTGGCTTTATAGCTTCTTTACGGATATGGAGATAAAGCCATCTACTTATACTTTACAACAATTAGAAGCAACTTTTCCATTAACACCTACAAGGATCGAAAAGACAGAAAAATTTGTTCGCTATTTGTATGAGAATGAAGATAAAATGATGACGGCTTATTTTGCACAGGGTAGTACAACTAATGTTCATCGTGTAGAATATGTTTCTCGTGGTAAGTTAATAAGAAAGGATTTTTTCACTGATAAAAAATTCATGACAGAATACTATACACCTAGAAATAATGCAGCTTATTTGTATCAGCGCAGATATTTTAACAACGATGGAACGGTAGCTTATGAGCATATTCTTGATGGAGATGAGGGAATTTTTAAGTTTAAAGATAAAATTTGCTACAACAAACAGGAGCTAGTTTCTTATTTTATACAAAAATTAAATTTAACGAGTGAAGATGTAGTAATATTAGACCGTGGTACAGGTATTGCTCAATCTATTTTTATGAATGTAAAACCTGCAAAATTAGGTGTAGTAGTTCATGCTGAGCATTATAACGAAAATTCTACAGACGATAACAATATACTATGGAACAATTATTATGAGTATCAGTTTAGCAACAGCGACAAAGTAGATTTTTATATTACTTCTACTGACGTACAAACAGAACTATTAGAAGAGCAATTTTCTAAATATTATGGAGTACATCCTAAAGTAGTTACTATTCCTGTAGGAAGTATTGATGAATTAAAATATAATGATTCTAGAAATGATTTTTCTTTAGTTACTGCATCTAGACTAGCTGCAGAAAAAAATATAGGTTGGTTAATTGAGGCTGTTCATTTAGCTAAAGCAGAATTACCTGAGTTAACTTTTGATATTTTTGGTGCAGGTGGAGAAGAATCTAAGTTAAAAGAAATTATAAAAAAACTAGGGGCAGAAGAATATATTAAATTACAAGGTCATAAAGATTTGACAGATGTATACAAACAATATGGTTTATATGTATCAGCTTCTGGAAGTGAAGGTTTTGGATTAACTTTATTAGAGGCTATAGGTTCTGGTCTTCCTATTATCGGTTTTGATGTGAATTATGGCAATCCAACTTTTGTAACAGATAAAATTAATGGATATTTAGTTCCGAAAGATACAGATGATACCAATTTGTTGATTTCTAGTTTATCTAAGGCTATTATCAAGGTATACAAAGAAAATTCTATAGAAAATATGCATGATAATTCGTATAGAAGAGCTGCAGATTTTTTAACTTCAAAGGTAGAGGAGAAGTGGTCAGAATTAATTAAGGAGGTAACATCTAATGATTAATATTTTTGATAATTACGATCAAAAAACCCTAGATCTACATGAATCATTGAAGAAATCAGGTTACGACAATAGAACTATAGTATTAACTTATAATGGTTTTTTGCCAGAAAATGTAGAATCGCCATATGGCTACTTTATAAATAAAGGAAAAACAGTAGAGGATCCGTTATTTTTTAATAGATTATTAATTCCAGAATTTTATGAAATTCATGCTACTAATAGCTCTGCCGAAATAAGAGATTTTAACGAAGTTAGAGCTAGAATTAATTATATTGAACCTAAACATAAGCGTTGTGTTCATTTTGTAGAATGGCTTGACAGTAAAGGAAAATTAAGGTGTATAGATCATTATGATAAATTTGGTTATAGATATGCAGAAACAGTCTATAATCTAAATGGAGAATTAGTTAATACAGCTTATTTTGATAAAGATAATAAAGAAGTAATTGTTGAGAACTATGTAACAAAAGATATAATATTAAATATAAATAATGAGATTAAAATTTTCGAATCTAAACGAGAGTTTATAAATTATTATTTAGAATTAATTGATGTGAAAAATAAACGATATTTATACAATACTCTTTCTGAATCATTCTTTTTGGCGATTTCACGAGTAAATTGTAGCGAGGATATTTTAGTATGGCAAGAGGGAATCGGTACGGAATTACCAGGTAATATGAATTATCTGTTGAATAATAAAAAAATAAATAAAATATTAGTTCCTAATAAACAAGTATATAATAATATTATCGCTATTGCGCCAGAAGACAAAAAAGAAGTATTTGTATCAACTGGATATGTATATGATTTCACTAGAGAAAATAATTATAAGAATAATGTTCTTATAATGACTAACTCGGATCAAATAGAGAAAATAGAGACTATTTTATCTTCTGTTTCAGAAGCACATTTCCATATTGTTGCTATAACGGAAATGTCTTCTAAGTTAACTTCATTATTAAACAAATATACTAATTTAACGTTGCACC
>CAMEOL010000166.1 GCA_945929765.1 uncultured Gemella sp. | reverse complement strand
AGGGAAAATATCACAATAACAAATAGAGGAGGTATATGATGAATACATTAGAATTAGTTATGCAGATAGTTTAGATGATTTGAAAGAGTGTGTTGCTAGAATAAGCAAAGTATTAGACTAAGAAAAATACCTCTATACCATAATAGTTGGTAAAAAATATATGATTTAAATAATAATTTTAGTAGAGAATAAAATTTAAAATTTTCGGGAGAAACTCATAAAACGATTTGAAAAAAATCACAAATTATAGTTACTCCCTTTTCTTTTTCTTAATTTATTTAAGCTTCAGACAACTAGAATTTAAACGGTATTTATGGTATTATATTTAATGAAAAATATTTTTGAAGGAGGTCTTTATATGAATTTAGAATACCCATATTCTTATCAAGATGTAATTGATAAATGTAAAGAGTATTTACCTGAAAAATATTGGAGTATGATAGAAAAGGCGTATTACTTTGCAGAAAAAGCACACAAGGGACAGTTTAGAAAATCAGGGGAAGAATACATTTTGCACCCTATCCAAGTTGCAGGAATATTGGCTGAACTAAAGCTAGATTATGCAACGGTTTGTGCAGGTTTCTTGCATGATGTAGTAGAAGATACAGAATACACTTTAGAAGATATAAAAGAAAATTTTACAGAAGATATTTCAGTCATAGTTGATGGAGTGACAAAATTAGATAAAGTAAAATTTCGTTCGAAAAAACAATCTCAAGCAGAAAACCACCGAAAACTTTTTATAGCAATAGCGAGTGACCTAAGAGTTATATTCGTAAAATTAGCAGATAGACTTCATAATATGCGTACCCTTAAGCATATGAAAGAAGAAAAGCAAAAAGAAATAGCTAGTGAAACACTTGAAATATATGCTCCTTTGGCACATAGGCTAGGTATTAGCTCTATAAAATGGGAATTAGAAGATACATCCTTGAGATATTTACATGCTGAACAATATTTTTCTATAGTAGGTTTAATGAAACAAAAAAGAAGTGTTCGGGTAGAAAGTATTAAGCAGGCATCGGATAAAATTATCGAAGTTTTAGAAGAAAACGACATAAAAGCAGAAGTTAGTGGAAGACCTAAGCACATTTACAGCATATATAAAAAAATGCAAAAACAAAACAAAACATTCGATGAAATATACGATCTGTTAGCAGTAAGAGTATTAGTAGATAATGTTGCAGATTGTTACGCAACTCTTGGGTTAGTAAATAATATGTGGTTGCCAATTCCGGGTAGGATGAAAGATTACATCGCAATGCCAAAACCTAATATGTATCAATCACTGCATACTACATTAATTTCACCTACGGGGCAACCGTTAGAAGTCCAAATAAGAACATATGAAATGCACGAAATAGCAGAAAAAGGTATCGCTGCACACTGGGCTTATAAAGAAGGAAGAAAAGCAGGGAAGCAAGATGATTTTTATCAAAAACTTAATTGGTTCCAAAAAATTGCTGAGGGAGATGAAACGGAAGCAACCGCAGAAGAGTTTATGGACTCACTAAAAGTCGATCTGCTGAGTGATAAAATTTATGTATTCACGCCGAATAGCGACATAATTGAATTGCCAAAAGGTTCTTGTGTAGTAGATTTTGCTTATGCTGTACATTCAGAAGTCGGAAACAAAATGATAGGTGCAAAAATAAACGACAAAATAGTTCCTTTTGACTATATACTATCAACAGGAGAAATATGTGATGTTCGAACAAGTAAAAATTCCTCTGGTCCTAGTAGGGACTGGTTAAAGATAGCAAAATCATCACAAACTAAGTCAAAAATAAAGTCATACTTCAAAAAAGCAGCTCGCGAAGAAAATTTAGTTAAAGGTGAAATTTTATTAAAAGATGAAATAAAAAGCCAAGGTTTTGATATTGACGAAATACTGACAGAAGAAGCGATAGAGTTAGTATTAAACAAATATCATGTAAATACAATAGAAGAATTGTATAGAACGATTGGGTATGGAGCATTAACGCCTAATCAAGTGTTTATGCGTTTAACAGAAAAACTTAGAAAAGAAAAACAAGCTCAAGAAAAATTAGATAAATTAATTAATGCTCAAGAAGATAACAAAAAAATAGTTACAGAGACAGGTGTATATGTAAAAGGTGTTGACAATATTTTAGTAAGGTTATCTAAATGCTGTAAGCCAATTCCAGGAGATGAAATAGTTGGCTTTATAACTAAAGGACGTGGGGTTACTGTGCATAGAAATGATTGTCCAAACGTAAAAAATGAAGATCCGAATAGATTGTTAGACGTAGAATGGGTAGAAAGTCTAAATCGTAGAACATATACAGTTACACTGCAAATTCATGCTTTTGATAGAGATATGTTATTAAGTAATGTATTATTAAAATTAAGTGAAAGTAAAGTGGTAGTTACAAAAATGAACTCTGAATCCAAAGTGGATAAATCATGTATAATCGATATAAGCATATTAATAAAAAATATCGAAGAATGTAACTTTATTATAAAAAAATTACGCCAAATTGCAGATGTCTACAACGTAGAGAGAATAATAAAATAGAGGTACGAAAAAATGAGAGTAATATTACAAAAAGTTAAATATGCCTCTGTAGCTGTAGAGGGAGAAATTGTAGGAGAAATAAATAAAGGGTATTGCTTGTTAGTAGGAGTACACAA
Source organism: uncultured Gemella sp. (assembly GCA_945929765.1). Lineage (GTDB taxonomy): Bacteria > Bacillota > Bacilli > Staphylococcales > Gemellaceae > Gemelliphila. The sequence continues at coordinate 325 of CAMEOL010000166.1, read as the reverse complement.
AAATTCTACCGAAGAAGATGCAAAATACTTAGCTAAAAAAATTTCAGATGCAAGAATATTCGAAGATGAGGATGGAAAATTAAATTTAGGTTTAAAAGAAGTGCAAGGAGATATACTATCAATTTCTCAATTTACACTATATGCAGATACAAAAAAAGGTAAAAGACCAAGTTTTACCGATGCAGCACCATCAGAATATGCTAATGAATTGTATTTAAAATTTAATGAATTTTTACGTGAATATGGAATTAAAGTAGAAACAGGAATATTTCAAACTCATATGGAAGTTAATATTTGTAATGATGGTCCGGTTACAATTGTGTAC
>CAMEOL010000165.1 GCA_945929765.1 uncultured Gemella sp. | reverse complement strand
AATGGGACATGTATTTTTAAAAAAATTAGGAAAAACTCGGCTTAGACCAGGAGGTGTAACGGGTACTAATTTTCTATTAGATAATATTAAGTTCGAAGAAAGTCCAAAAATTTTAGAAATAGCGTGTAACAGGGGAGTGAACTTATTACAATTAGCTAGTACATATAGAAATACAAGTTTTGTTGGGATTGATCTAGATAAAAAATCTATAGATGATGTAAATAGTCAAAAAGAAAAATTAGGATTAAGTAATGTTGAATTTTTTGTTATGGACGCTTTTCGTTTGGAGTTTGCTGATGAAAGTTTTGATTATGTAATTAATGAAGCAATGCTTACTATGTTTAGCGATAAAATGAAAACAAAAGCTCTTAACGAATATTACCGAGTATTAAAAAATAATGGCTTACTATTAACGCACGATATTCTGTTGATTAATAATTTTGAAAATACGAGAAAAATTTTATCAGAATCAATCAACGTTAATGTATTTCCACTTCTAAAACAGGAATGGGGACAAATTTTTTCAGACAGCAAGTTTCATACAATATCTCATGAAAATGGTGAATTGACTCTTATGACACCTCGTGGAATGATAAAGGATGAAGGAATAATAAATACATTAAAAATTATAAAAAATGGTTTAAAAAAAGAAAATAGAAAACAATTTTTAAAAATGAAAACTACATTTACCAAACTAAAAAAAGATATGAATTATATCTGTTTTGTAAATAAAAAATAAAATAAAATAAGGAGAAAAAATATGATAGGACAAATTTATGGATTAACAGAGGGTGTACAGGTAAAGGATGATAAATTTAAATTAGTAAAAAAAGTAGGAGAACGAGGTACTATAATTCCGAAACATAATCATCCAGAAGCGTATGTGTTATTCACAGTAGTAAAAGGAAAAGTAAAAGTATTTTTAAATGAAACAGAAGAACACATAGTAGAACCAGGAAAATTATTAAATTTCGATGGTAATAATTATATTAATGCGGAATTTATGGATGATAGCGAAGTTTTTGTTACTTTAGTAACAAAATAAATTTTAGAATTAATAAGAAACTACTAAAATAAAAAAATATAGAATAAGATAGCGAAAAAACTATAAAAAAAGCGTGAAAATATTATTTTCATGCTTTTTATTTATAGAAAATATTATTTTCTCAATTTTGTAATTTATATTAATTTTGTTAATATATAAGTGTAAAGAAAAATAAAATAATAAGGAGAAAAAATATGTTAAACAAAGTAATATTAATTGGCAGATTGGTAAAAAAACCTGAACTTAGAGAAAGTGAAGGAGGATTAAATTATTTAAAAGCAACTATTGCTGTACAATCTCATTATAAAAATAAAGATGGGGACTATGAAGTAGAATTTATAGAATTTACAGCATTTGGAAAAGTAGCACAAAATACAGCTAAGTATTGTGATAAAGGAAGTATGATTAATATAGTAGGATCTTTATCAAACAATGTTTATACGGACAAAAAAGGAATAAATCATTATCAAATGTCGCTAATTGCTAATAAAATAAATTTTTTGAGTAAAAATAACAAAAAAGAAGAAATTCCTATGGAAGAATTTAACGATGATGAAGTTTTCACTTTAGGACAGTAGAATTAGAATATAGTATATAGTATTTAGAATTTGATTTAAACTAGTGTAACGAATAAGTTATCTATGAAAAAATCAAATTCTTTTTATATACTCCAAAGTCATTAACATAACGTTTAAGTATGATATAGTAGAGGATGTATTAAGAATTGAACTGGAGTCTTGTATATAGTAAACTGTACTTAAGTTAAGGGCAGAATATTGTAGATATTCATTATTTGCTTTTTTTTTATTATCATTTTATAATTATAAAATAATTTATTTGTAGGGGTAAAAGTATGCAAAATGTTATCTATGTAAATGGTATCGAAGTTTATGCTTATCATGGAGTTTTTCCGGAAGAGAAAAGATTGGGTCAAAAATTTATATTTAACATTAGTTGTAATCTTGATTTTAGAAAAGCTATGCAGTCAGATGATTTACAGTTTAGTGTTAGTTATGGAGAAATTTCGCAGATAGTTGCTGATGTAGCAACAAAAAATAGTTATAATTTACTAGAGAAACTTTCTTATGAAATATTGTTAACTATTTTTACAAAGTATAGTTCAATAACGACAATAACATTAGAAATAAATAAACCAAATGCACCTATCCCTAACATATTTTCACAGTGTGGAATTAAAGTTGAAGTTTCACGAGAAGAGTTTTTTGAGGTATTTAAATAATGATAATTTTAGGGATTGGGAGCAGTATAGATCCTAAAGAAAAATATATAAAACTAGCAGTTGAACATTTAAATTCACACGAGAAAATAACTGTAAAAAAAATAAGCAGAGTATATAGAACTTCAGCATGGGGTGGAGTTGCAAAAAATGAATTTTTGAACATATGTGTTGATATTGAATTTTATGGCCTGGCGGAAGAATTACTAGATATTACCCAGGAAATAGAACATAATTTAGGAAGAGTAAGGAAGGAACATTGGGGAGACCGAACTATCGATATCGATATATTATTATTTAATGAGGAAAAAATAGATACAGAAAGATTGACTATTCCGCATAAATATTTAACAGAAAGAAATTTTGCAATATATCCCTTGGTAGATATTGTAGATAATATAGTGATTAATAACAATAGTTTGTATTTTTGGAAAGAACACGTTTCGAAAGAAATAGAAATTTATAAAGATAAATTATTGTAGTTGAAAGGATAAAAATGTTTAAAATTAGAGATATTGAAATACAGAATAAAGTAGTGTTAGCACCTATGGCTGGAGTGTGTAATGCAGCATTTCGGTTAACAGCAAAAGAATTTGGGGCTGGAGTTGTATGTGCAGAAATGGTAAGTGACAAAGCAATATTATTTAATAATCAAAAAACGATGAATATGCTTTATATAGATCCACGTGAGCGACCTTTG
>CAMEOL010000164.1 GCA_945929765.1 uncultured Gemella sp. | reverse complement strand
TGATTGAAATCGCGGTATTATTAGCAATATTACTATTAGCAACAAACCACCTGTATATATTTTTTTATTTTTGAATATTTCGTAAGGTACTAACATAGCAAAAAACAAATAAGCTGAAAAAGATAAAATAGCCCACATAGTTTGTCTTATTAAGAAATAGTTAGGAGCGACAGGTTTTAAACCGGTAAAAATACCATATTTATTACCTATCATGCTAGCACTATAAACCATTATACAACTAAGTATAAAAAGAGTTAATAAAGATAGAGTAACAAAAATATCTATTCTCTTATATCTTTTTTCTTTTATACTACGCTGAACAAGCTTGTTTAATTTCATAACCTAATTAATTTTTCTCTTTTCTAAATTTAGATACATAGAATTCAACTTATCTTCCAGTTCACTTAGGACACTAGCGCTGTATTCTTTAGAAATAAAGCCAATTTCTACTGCAAGTTCCAACTCTTTAGAGATACCAAAAATTTGTGTATCAATAACATCTTGAAATAATGGGCATTCACGGTATTTTTTTACAGAAAGTTGAGCTTCTATTAAGTCTTCTACTTTTTTTATATCGTTCATTATTTTGTTTTGCACTTTAATAGTAAGTATGTTATTTTGCATAATAATCACCTCTGCCTTTATGCTATTAGATTTTTTTCTTTTTTTATTATTGCTATTGCTCTTAAAAACTGATTATTAGATATTAATGCTAATCTATACAATTCTCGAATCTCAAACTCTACTAGTTGTAATTGAAAATTTCTATCTTTCATATATATAATTATATCGTATGACTTTAATAACTGTTGAACATCATAGTATGTCTTCATAAAATAACCTCCTATTTAGGTAAGTTCATTTTTCAAATCTTTATATTTTTTATTATCAGGTTCTAACTTAAGAGCAGCCTCTATATATTCTAAACTTTTAACATTATTATTTTCTGCTTTTTCTATTAAAGATAGTTGATAATAAAGTGGAGCAAATTCTTTATCAAATTCTATACCGTCTAAGAATATTTTTTTCCCTTCATTCACAGAAGAAGTCGTAATTTTTATCAATCCTAGCTTATAGTACGTTACAGCTGATTTATTGACAGAATTTAATTCCCTTTCTAGTTGTTCTGTTGATGTATGCAATGAAATACTTGAAAAGTTATTATTAAATTTATTAGCATAATAATTATTAACCGTATTTTTTAAATTAGCACCTGTTAAAACTATTGCTACTCCCACAATACAAAAAACTATACTTATTGCGTATGCAATTTTAACATTTAAGTCTTTTAACAATGCTATTTGAATAAATATCCCTATTATAAAAGAAAAAATATAAAGTGGAAAATTCATCTCTCCTACTATTGAAGTTGCTATTAAGTAAGCAACTGGTAAAATAAGAGCGTATATAAATTTTAAATTGTTATTACGTCTGTTTAATTCTAGAATAAATAAAGAACCTAACAATCCAAAAAAAGCTAAACTTACCGCATTTACGTTTTCTGCGCTACCAAACAATACAAATAAATTAGTCAAAAAAGTTATAAGTAACAATATTATTATTGATGTGTTCAATCTTATTTCTTCACCAAAAACAATAGAACACGAAACAATAAATACAGTAACAACAATAAGTTGATTAATACTATCAAAAACTAAAAAATCTGTAAACAGTCTATAAAATTTACCAGAGATTATTTCTTGGTAATTATAATCAATATAACTATATAAACTTAACTTATTGCTAGAATAATATAAAGACAAATAATTAACTAAAAAAATTAAAACTAAGAATACTCCTAAAAAATTAAAATGAAAATTCACTAGAAAATTATTCTTATCTTTGTTCAAATAAGAATTAACGACCTTTTGTTTATATCTATCAGTATCTACAGATATGCTTACAAATTTCTCATCATTTTTTTTTACAAATTTATTAATGTTTTTTTCGCTTAAAAGTATCCTCTCAATTAATAGGTCACCAGATACTTTGTACTTTTTATATTCTTGAATACTTTCATCATAACTTTCTGCTATATGTAAATTTTTTATTTTCAAGCTACTTAGTTTGAAAACTTTTTTTAATCTGCTTTGATTTTTTATTACATTGTATACACTAGCATCAACATCAGAGGTTTTTAATTCTGAACTATAAAGAAATCTAACTAATTCATTGTCATTATTTATAAGCCACACATCATGTTTTTCTGGTCTATAGTAAATAACTTCATAATTGTATTTTGTTAAATACAAATAAACTATTTTCCAAAATTTCTTTTCATTCATTTGAGTAGTCCTTAATTAATACACTTAAATAGCTAAAAGCTATTTAAGTGTAACATTTGCCGCTGCGTTATTATATTCAGTATCACTATCCACATTTAATATTTCTATTGATTCTACAACATCCATATTTGTTACGATACATGGAGTAATAGTTGATGATGCTTTTTCTGTTACTAGTGCTAAATCAAATGTAACTAAAGTATCTCCTGCAGAAACCATATCTCCTGCTTGAACGTGAGCTTCGAATCCTTCTCCTTGCATATGTACAGTTTCTAATCCAATGTGAATTAAAATTTCTGCACCCTCAACTGTTTTTATACCCACTGCATGTTTAGTTGGAAAGACTTGAATAATTTCTCCTGCTGCAGGAGCTACTACTTTCCCTTCTGAAGGAATCATAGCAAACCCGTCTCCCATCATTTTTTGTGCAAAAACCGGATCTGGCACTTCTGATAAATCAACGATCTTTCCTTTTGTAAATGCACCTAAAGTTAGAGAAGAAGATGTTTCTTCTTTTTTACCAAATAAATTTGAAAATAATCCCATTTTGAACTCCTTAAACTCATATTTTATAATAGTATTTTATCACAATTAAGTATAAAACTCAATAATATTCTTAATTTATCTGTATTTATTGTAGTATTTTAAATGATATTTATAAAAATATACTATTTGTATTACTTTAGAACAATTATTTTTTTC
>CAMEOL010000163.1 GCA_945929765.1 uncultured Gemella sp. | reverse complement strand
GTTACTTCAGGAATATAATTTAAATGTTCTCCAACTACTGGATAATATTTTTCATCCAATTCTTTTTGTAAAGTTTTCATACCTTTTAGTGAACCTTCAAATTTGTCATAAGATAAGAAACTTAACATCCCTGGTACTTCTAACAAGTGCGTTGCCGTTTGTTGCTTCTCATTAATAAGAGCTAATGTAGAAAACGCAGCAGACTCGCCTGTATCTTCATATAGCGCTTCAGCTGCAGCAACTTTCATTGGATACTCACGAACTAAATATTGCATTTGTGAGTGCCCTGACCAAAGAAGCCCTGCTGAACCTATTAATGCTGCTACGATAGAAACCTTAAATGCTTTTCTAAACATCGTAACTTCATGTTTACGTGTAATTTTCCATGCTGAAATTCCCGCAATAACAAATGCACCTACAGCTAATGCTGTAAAGATTACGTGTGGAAATTGATTCCATAGATAACTATTAGTTATAATGGCAAAAAAATCAACCATTTCTGCCTTTTTACCAATAACGTCATTTTCTACAATTTTAAATCCTACAGGACGTTGCATAAATGAGTTTGCTGATAAAATCCAAAATGCTGACAAAATTGTACCGATTGAAACTAACCAGATACACATAGCATGTAATTTTTTGTTAATTTTCTCCCACGAGAAAATCCATATCCCTATAAAAGTTGATTCCAAATAAAATGCTAATAAAGCTTCAACTGCTAGGGAAGGTCCAAATACATCACCTACAAATGATGAGTATTCCGACCAGTTCATTCCAAATTGGAACTCTTGTAAAATACCAGTTACAACACCTACAGCAAAGTTAATTAAGAATAAATGTCCAAAAAACTTAGTTATTCTCTTGTAATGCTCATCACCTGTTCTAACGTACATAGTTTCAAATAGTGCAATAAGAAACACCATTCCTATAGTGATAGGTACGAAGAAAAAGTGAAATATTGTTGTAGACGCAAACTGAAGTCTTGAAAGTAATAATAAATCCACTTTAATATTCCTCCTTTAAATTTTGTATATAATATAAAAATAATAACTGAAATATATTACAATATAATTTTAATATATTACAATATCATAATAAATATAAATAGATACATTTAGTATTAATATTTCAAATTTTAACATTTACTTTTCACAATTTAGACACAATTGTAAACTGTTATTTCTTAATGTGTTATTCCCATAAAAAAACTTATAACTAAAACTACTAATACTATCGTTGAAATTGCTACATAAAGCGTATTTTTTTCTATAATAAACTGTACTAGCATTCCTAACAATCTTATAATAGGAGTTAATATTAATATAAAAATTCCCATCATTAAATACGCTTTAGAATCAATTTGAAATAAACCATTTATTAAATGTGAAAATGTGTATTCTGATTGATTAAATGTAAAATTATTTTGTTTAATCGTCATTATTATCCCTAGTAGAATAAAAAATGAACTTATAAGCACACCAGAAATCAAAACTTTTGAAATTCTTTTTGTCATCGCATCAGTCATAGTTTAGATCACTCCTATTCCTTTTAAAAACATGTTTATTATCGTAAACAATAGTATTGGCAAAAACATATACCTAATATATTTTGGATTTAATTTCTGCATAACTTTTGCACCCGTTCTTGACCCTATTAGTGTTCCTATAGCTACGGGACCTGCAATATACGGGTTTATAGTTCCATTAAAAAAATATATTAATGCACTTGCACAAGCTGTTACTCCCATCATAAAATTACTAGTAGCTGTACTAACTTTTATTGGAAGTTTCATATAATTATCCAATGCAATTACTTTGAATGCACCACTTCCTATACCTAGCAACCCACTAGCAAGTCCAGCCCCAAACATTACAGCTGAACCTTGTGGAACGTTTGTAACGTTATAACTAATATTTTTCTTTTCTGCTTTATCGTAATAACTATTTGCAAACTCTAATTTTTCTGAATATTTATCATTTTCTACTACAGTATCTTTTTCTTTCAATATTTTTATTAAACCTGATTTTTTTAACATACCATAAAATGCATTTACTAATATTAACGAAAAGAATATATATAGCAATTTTGAAGAAAATATTCCCGCTAAAAGTGCCCCAATTACTCCACCTATTGTAGTGAAAATTTCTAAAAACAAACCTATTTTTAAATTAGAAATACCATCTTTTACGAATGCTATAGCTGACCCACTACTCGTTGCAATTACAGCTATTATACTAGCTCCTATTGCATACTTAATATCTACATCAAATAATATTGTTAATACGGGGGTTACTATTAGCCCTCCCCCTAATCCTACAAGTGATCCTATAAAACCAGCCAAACAAGCCCACAAAATTAAATATACAATCTCTATCGCCATAATTATACCCCCTTATCTTTAGAATAAACAACTAAACATGCATTATTATTGTTAACTTCTATGTCTTCTTCTAAAAACTCATTACTTGTTGCATTAGCTCTATAATTTGTTAACACTAATTCTGAACAGTTATATTTAGCTCCTCTTATTGTTAATTTTGTATTAGAAAATATTGGTAAAAAAGAAATATACTTATACTCTCTATATTTTTTTAAAATATTTCTTCCAGAATTAATGACAAAAATATAATTGTAATCATCACATATTGAAATTTTAATAGATTTATCTCTGTATTTCGATAATAACATTATATTTGCTAATAAATGATCTATCCTACCCCCTGTAGCAGCATAAATAACTATTTCTTTTAAATTCGGATACTGTTCTATTAGTTTGTCGATAGCATACTCAGAATCAGTTAATTCCTGACTCTCCTTTTTATCTACTAATAAATTTATTTTATTATTTTTTAATGTATAAGTATCAAAATCTCCGTACACAATAATAGGTTCAATGTTTTCTTCTAATAAATAATTTAGTCCCCCATCAACTGCAGCCCAAACCTCAGAACGTGGAAAATTTTTTGGTTTATCACCGCCAAGCATCAAATTAATTTTCATTAATTTAAAAGCTCCTTTAAAGTATCTTTCTTATCAGTT
>CAMEOL010000162.1 GCA_945929765.1 uncultured Gemella sp. | reverse complement strand
AATAAAAGTAAATATAACATAGCAAACAACTAAAAAAATCATTACATATAATATAAATTCATTACTTACGTAAGCTAAGAGTCCCCCTACTATAATACCTAACAACATAAAACTGATAGACCCAAAACTTCTTACCTGACCATAATCAATATTTTCTTTTCTTAAAAATATAGAAGCAGTTGTTTCCGTAAGTGGTGTTAAATTAAAAAAAGTTAAACCGAATAAAAATGTAACTATCATGAGACTAACTTTTCCATCAACTAATAAATACAGTATTGAAGAAATTAATCCCCCTAGAGCTACTATTCTAAAAGAATACTTCATTCCAAATTTCTTTACTAGTAGCGAACTTAAAAAAACTCCACTAATTACTCTACCTAAATAAACCATTGAAAATACAGCACTCGCTTCTAAAACGGATAACCTTTTTATGCCAGTTAAGTACACTAACCAATACTGAAAAAAAACTCCTTGTACTGCATATTGTAAAAAATAATTTAAAGATAACCATTTGCTAGATTTCATAAATTATATATCTCCCTTATACACTTAATTGTGCAATAAATACTAAAGAATTCATAAACATATGAGCCAAAATAGGAGTTACTATTCTTCCCGTATATTTATATAAAAAACTAAATAGTAGTGACATTACTATATATACTATCATTAAAGGAGTAAATCCATCGTGTGGTATTGCAAATAATATCCCTGTAATTATTCCCGCTATAATAAATCTAAAGATTTCTTTTGTGCCAGTTAAAATATCATAAAAATAACCGAATATTGCTTTTCTAAATACAAGTTCTTCTAGTATAGGAGCAAAAACTATTCCATACACGGCTAAAAGTGGTACTCTTTTTATCATTTCTGCTAATTGTTGCGTATTTTGACTTATTGTTTCAAAATCAAAAATTAAAGATAACATTTTTAAAATAATACTTAAAGCAACTTGTAACATTATCATGATTACAAATCCTAAAACACTATATAGTATCGACATCCATAACGATTTTTTTATCCCATCTTTTTCTATACTATTTATTTTATTTTTTTTTGTAAAATATAAAATAGCTACTGTTGCTACAAAAAAATAAATTAATGACAATAGAACACTACTATTGGCACTAGTTATTGTTAAAAATTTACTTGTCAAATATGGTAATAATATTATTGATGCTAAATATATTAAAACAACGATAAAACTATTAATAAATTGTCCATTTTTTATATTTATTTTCATGTTTCCCTCCATTTATATATAAAAGTATAATAAAATTTACAAAAAAATTTGAAATTTACTATCTAATAAGTATACAATCATAAAACATATATTATGTAACATTTATTTTTTTGTAAGTATTGCATGAATAGTATCGATAAGAATTTTTTTCGTGAAAAATCCTTGTACCAATAATTCACGGAAGTTAAAAACATTATTAACTAAACTATTATAATCATTATCTGTTAAATTTTCAATTATATCCTGAACTTCTTCTATTGATTCTACTACTATTCCTAATCCATATTCTTCTATCAAATGTGAATTTGATAATTTTTTCGGAACTATTACAGGTATACCTGCTGCCAAATACGTACTTAATTTAAAAGAAACATTTGTAGTATAATATTCAGAATCCCAACTTTGTTCCCAAACTAATCCAAAACCACCATTTTTATTTAATTTTATTAATAATTCTGAATTATCGTACCATCCTTCATAATCAACATTATTATTTTTTACATCAAAATCTTTTGAAAATACTTTTAATTTTGTATTAATAGACCAAGAATTTACTATATTAAACCTCTTAGGAGATCCTGAAAAATTAATTACGTTGTTAAAATTGGGTTTTCCTAATTTTATATCTGTCGTATTATCCCACATTTCTTGAATTATTATTTTATCTACTGTTAATCCTTCTTTTCTTAATATAGACAACATTTTTTCTGAAGGTACTATTAATACATCAGCCATATTATATAAGCTAATCGTATCTTTCATCAAATAATAATTAGAGCTAAACATTAACGGAATAACATCATGTATGAAAACTGCAATCTTAATATTTTCATAAAGTTTCAATCTTTTTATATATTCTAAATCAAATCTTGTGCCATTCCAAGTAGGAGATTGGAAAATAACTATATCTCCATGACTTATAGATGCATTCATTCCATCAAATCTTATGCTTAATTCTCTAGATGGAACTGAATCTGCATTAAAACTATACACTCCTATCTCCCTAATATTCAGCGTTGCTGCTATATCCCTAACCATATTTTGTGCAATTTGAGCTACACTACTTTCTAGTTGCCCATATAAATTTGTAATATGTATTTTCATAATATTAATCCTCTATTTTTGTTTTCATTTTAATATTTTCATAATCAATTATAGCACTATTTTTTCATTTATTAAACACTATAATCCCTTTTATATAGTAAACCATTTATTGCTTGTATAACCATACTATAAATATGTTAATTAACTAAATCGCCGTCCTTGGAATTATAAAAATTATAAACTTTTAATTTGAAAACGTCTAAGTAGCAAGATAACTACTTAGACGCAGTGATTGTAGTAATTTTAAACTTCTATTTATAAAATATTTTGAAATGAATAAACTACAAAGACAAGGTTTACAAAAAATATATTTTCTAAAAACTATACTTTCTTAACTTATCATCTTTTCTTACTCTGTTGACCCTGAACTTGGTTCTATAGGTGTTACCGGAGTTACTGGCTCCACTGATGTTGTAGGTGCTACAGGTTCTACCGGTGCCACAGGTGTTACTGGCGCTACCGGAACTACTGGTGCTGGGGGTGCCGGCTGTACTGGTGTTACTGGCGCTACCTCTTCGCTAGTACCCTGCTCCTGAGTAGTCTGTTCTGTATTATTCGGCTGATTGTTGTTAACTTCTTGCTTTTCAATTACTAACCTATCTTCAGAACTATTACATAAAACTACATCCTCTGATAATTCTAATTTTGGAAGTATTCCTTTTTCTTCAAAAATTTTCTCATTGTTTACCACTAACAAGATCTATAGAAGCAT
>CAMEOL010000161.1 GCA_945929765.1 uncultured Gemella sp. | reverse complement strand
ATATAAAAATAATAATAAATATGATAAAATAAGAAATGTATATTAAAAATAAAGTATAATGTATAGAAAGGAAATTTTAGGATGTATAGTGTATCCATAGTTGCTCATTTGAATGCTGGTGGTATTTCGGGTCGAGGTTCAGTAGCTAAGTTACAAGCAGCGTGTAATAAAAGAAATATAGAGTATAATCTATATATTTCTCAATATAAAGAGCATACAAAAAAGTTAATAGTAGATGTAGCTAATAAAACAGAAAATTTAGCTAATCATCGCATTGTCGTAGTAGGCGGAGATGGAACTTTAAATGAAGCGATTTACGGTTTAGTTTCGTCTGGTAGTAAAATTCCGATTGCATATTTTCCGTCAGGAACAGGGAACGATTTTTCGCGTTCTAAAATGTTAACTAACGATGTAGAAAATTTTTTGGACAATATTTTTGGAACGAGAAAAGAAGAAGTACAATTAATAAAATCGTATGATAGTAACAATAAAGTTAATTTTGTTGCTTTAAACGGCTTTGGAATTGGTTTTGATGCTTTAATAGCTAGATTAAATGATTCAGGTAAGGGGAAGAGTTATTTAAATAAATTAAAGTTAGGTAAGGTATCTTATTTATCAAAAATAGTAGATGCATTTAAAAAGAGAAGCACATTTAACGCTATTATTACTATAGATGAACAAAGAGTTATTGATATCGAAAATATTTTATTTTTAACACTTATGAAAAATGAATATTTTGGGGGAGGGATAAGAATTAATCCTCATAATGCTAATAATAGTAATGATATTTCATTAATTGTTGCAAAAAATATAACAGTTAAAGACATAATGCAATTATTGCCACACATATTATTAACGGGGAGACATTTCGATAAATCCGAAAAATTCGAACGAATTATAGGTGGGAAATTCAAAATAGAAGTAGCTGAATTACAAGACGTTCAAGCAGATGGGGAGTTAATGAAGTTAGAAAATATGAAAATAGAAGCAGAAGTAAGTACATATCCTATGTATTTAGTTAGAAAATAATTATGAAAAAAATAAAAGCTATAATTTTTGATTTAGATAACACGTTGTTTGATTTTAGTAGTTGTTGGCTAAAAGCGAATGAACAAATATTTTATACGTATAAATTTCCGAAAGATATTAGTTATGAAATGTATTTCGAAAAATTTAAATATTATAATGACTATTTTTTGGCAGAAATAGCAGTAGGGAATATGCGATTGAGAGAACTTAGAAATTCTAGGTTAATCGCTACTATGAATTATTTTGGTAAAAAGTTTTCTGAAGATGATGCAAGAGAATATTATGAAAAAATGTTTACTTATATAGAGAATAATATTTCTCCAAATTATGAAGTTAATAATGAGTTATTACGGCTAAAAGATAATTATAAACTATATTTATTGACGAATGGAATAGCTTATGAACAACGAAGAAAATTAAAAAAATTGGAGCTTGCCGAAATGTTTGATAAGCTTTATATATCTTCTGAAACGTGGATCAATAAACCGGATAGACGAGCTTTTGAACAAATAATAAATGAAAATAATATCGCTCCCGAAAATGTATTAATGATAGGAGATTCTTATTATCACGATATATTACCTGCATTAAATTTAGGGTTAAGAGCTATTCAAATAATTAGAAAATGGCATTTATCAGGTGTTGGCGACCAAAAAGAACATAACAATAAGTTTGACGATATTATAGATTTATTAAAAAAATTGTAAGTAATAGAAAAAGATTTCATATTTCTTGAAAAATAACCTAATTTAATGTAGAATTGTAATGTTATAAAAGTTATATTTATAGTAACTTTTCAGGAGGAAAAATAAAGAGTGGAACGATATCATTTAATAGGAATAAAAGGCTCGGGAATGAGCCCATTAGCACAGATTCTTCATGATATGGGACATTATGTCCAAGGATCTGATGTAGATACTTATTTTTTTACACAGAAAAAATTAGAAGAAAGAAACATTAAAATATTAAATTATAGTGTAGATAATATTAAAGAAGGGTTAACTGTAATATTAGGAAATGCCTTTAACGAAGATCAAATAGAATATGTTCGTGCTAAGCAGTTAGGGTTAAAAATATATACGTACAGTGAAATATTAGGTATATTGGCAGAAAAAATAAAATCTATTGCTATAACAGGAGCACACGGTAAAACAACTACAACGACAATGGCTTCTACAGTTTTTAAACACAATAACGATATATCTTATTTAATTGGAGATGGATCTGGTCTAGGAATTAAAGATTCGGAGTTATTTGTATTTGAAGCATGCGAATATTATCGTCATTTTTTACATTACAAGCCAAATTATGCGGTTGTTACGAATGTTGATTTTGATCATCCTGATTATTTTAAAGATGAACAAGATGTGCTAGATGCTTTTCAAAGTTTTGTGAATCAGGTAAAAGAAGCGGTAGTTTATTGTGGTGATGACCTTTTAGCATCTAAGTTAACTTCAGTATCAGCTCGTATGGTGTCATATGGATTTAATGATGGTAATGATTATCAAGCCAAAAATATAAAAACTACAGAAAATGGTAGTGCATTTGATATTTATAAATTTGGAGATTTTCTGGGGACTTTTACTATGAAAGTTTACGGGCTTCATGAAATTAGTAATGCGGTTAGTGTTATTGCTTTAGGTGATTTAGAAGGGCTGACTGTCACTCAAATCCAAAATGGGTTGAATAATTATAAAAATGCAGCTAGAAGATTTGCAGAGTATAAATATGCGGATAATATAGTAGTCGATGATTATGCACATCACCCTACTGAAATTACAGCAACAATTAATACGGCAAGAAGAAAATATGCTAACAAAGAAGTTGTTGCGATATTCCAACCACATACATTTACAAGAACAGAAACATTTTTAAAAGAATTTGCAGAAAGTCTTAAAGAAGCGGATAAAGTATTTTTATATGATATTTTCGGTTCTGCACGTGAATCTAAAGGTAATGTTACAATAGATGATCTTAAAAATGAAGTAGGTGCTAGCTCTCGAGTAAGAGAAGGACAAAAAGTAATAGAAGAGTG
>CAMEOL010000160.1 GCA_945929765.1 uncultured Gemella sp. | reverse complement strand
TAACTGTATAAATAAAAATAAAATTATTACCACTACTAAAAAACCATAACAATCAGAATTATATCTAGAAAGAGCCGTCTACTAATAAAGACGGCTTATTTATTTACCTAAAATTGTATGGTATAATAATTATATGTATATTACTAAACCACACTACAGTTGAAATTACACACTAAATAATAAAAACAACTAATAATATAACTAGTAGAATAAAATTAAAAATATATATAAGAGAATAACAATGAAAATATATAAAGAAAATATCAGTAGATGGGAGAAATTTTTTTCAAGTGACTATTTCTTAAAATTGAACAATGAAAATAGTAAAGAAATTTTATGGATTATTCATGCCCTAAATTTAGATCCTGATCAATACGATAAAGACCTATATATAGAACTAGGGAAAAAATTTAATTTAAAACAAAAAAATACATATTTAATAAATTTCGTCAAAAATGAAAACATCTTACTTTCAGCTGATATCATCTGCGGATATCCACAGATGATATCTGTATCTGATAATAACTATCAAAAATTTTTAGAAATTTACAAAATATTACGAGGCAATTTAAACTTGCATTTTTTATGGCCTAAACACAAAGCTCCATCTATCAATACTTTAAGATATTCAAAATACAAAGATAGGATTGATTGCTTATTATATGATTTAAAATTATATTTTGATGGAAATATTACCCCAATGAAAAATGCATATGACATTAGAGAAACTAAGATTTGGTTATCTCAATTTGCAAACTTCAATGATTTTATTAATAAAATGAAATTAACAAAATTTGTTGACGATAATTATAATGTTTATGATCTAAGTAGCAATAAATTTATTTTATTAAATAAAGTATTGACTAGAAAAGAGATAGATTTAACAATTAATGATTACCTACTTAATATTATTAAATTAAGTAAAGAAAATTATTTCAATTAGAAGGAATTTAAAGATGATAAAATTAATAGCAACAGATATGGATGGAACTTTCTTGGATAATTCTCATACAGTTCCAAAAGAAAATATAACAGCATATAAATTATTAAAAGAAAAAAATATAGACTTTATTGTAGCGACAGGTAGAGCTTACTACGAAGCACTCCCTACTCTGCAAGAAGCAAATATTAAATGTCCCGTTATTTGTTTAAATGGGGGTACAGTATATGATATAGACGGTAATATTACACATATTAATAAACTGCCTATAAACGACATTAAATTTATAATAGACGTTTTTAAAAAACTTAATATAAGCTATCAATTATATACAAAAAACGCTCTATATACAAAAAATGTAATGGATGACGTTCAAATATATATAGATCTAGCTATTGAACACGGTGCTGATCCAAACGTTGAAAATATTATAAAAGACGTTAAATTACGCCAAAGTAATGGTCACTTAATAGAAGTAGCTAATTTAGAAGAATTTATAGATAAAGAAGATAATCCAACTATTAAACTACTTGGCCTTAGTAACGACAAAGAAAAACTCGACATTGCAAAAAAACTTCTATTAGAAAATAATAATTTAGCCATTACGTCATCAGGATCAAACAATATAGAAGTTATGCACAAAAATGCTTCTAAAGGGAATGCTCTGTCTCAATATGCAAAGCAACAAAACATTTCGTTAAATGAAACTATGACATTCGGTGATAATTTAAACGATACATCAATGTTAGAAATTACTAAATACAGTGTTGCAATGAAAAACGGACATGACACTGCAAAACAGGTAGCAAACTACATTTCAGACGATACAAATAATAACGCCGGCGTTGGAAAAACTATCTTAAAATTTATAAATAAAAAAGAGGTAAACTAATGGAAAATATAAACAAAGAACTTATGAAACAAGCTATAGAAGCAACAAAATTTTCTTATGTACCTTATTCTAAATTTCACGTAGGTGCTGCCTTACTAGCAAAAAACGGAAAAATATATACTGGATGCAATATAGAAAACGCTAGTTATACTCCTACAAATTGTGCCGAAAGAACGGCAATTTTCAAAGCAGTAAGCGAAGGTGTAACAGAATTTAGTAAAATAGCAATCGTTGGTGGACCCGAAGCAAATTTATTAGAATATTGTTCACCTTGTGGTGTTTGTCGCCAAGTAATAGCTGAATTTGCTGACGAAGATTTCGAAATAATTTTAGGTAATTCTCCAGAAAATTATAAAACATATAACTTTTTCAAAGAAGTTTTACCACTTAGCTTTACAAAAAAAGATTTGAACAAATAATAAAACTATTATGAAAGTTGACGCTGATACTCAATAGAATCTGCATCAACTTTTTTATTTTACACATAATTAATATTTTAATTCTAAAGACTGGTAATAGATATTATTATAACACAACTATAATTTATACCGATATTTCTATTAAAATAACTATTATAAACATTTATCTAAAGCTATATTGCTTGACCGCAATAAAAATAAATAGTAATCTAGAATATGGCAAAAATAAAAAGAGGAGAATATTATGCAAAATAAAATTTCAACAAAAATAGCCATATTAATTATTTCGATATTCTTAATGTCACATTTAGCTATTGCACCTGCTATACCTAAACTATATGAATTATACCACGGAGTTAATAGTAATATTGGACTTGCTTCTGTAGAAACATTAGTTACAATACCTGCAATGATGATTACTATATTTGTAGTATTAAGTAATTTCTTTATATCTTTTCTTGGTAAGAAAAAAACCGTTATACTTGGATTAGTACTAATTTTAATATCTGGAATAGTTTCGTTCTTATCTACTAGCTATACTGTTGTCTTAATTTCAAGATTAGTATTAGGAGCTGGTATCGGCCTATATAACTCTATTTCTATTAGTATTATTAGTGACTATTATGACGGAGAAACTAGAGATACTATGATCGGATACAGAACAGCATTTTTAAACATCGGAAAAGCTCTAACTACATTTATAGCCGGATATGCACTACTTATTGGTGCTAACTACACATTTTTAGTTTACTTATTAGTTCTACCAGTATTAATATATTTTATTAAATTATTATAAAAAAATTATCATGCAAAAACATTTA
>CAMEOL010000159.1 GCA_945929765.1 uncultured Gemella sp. | reverse complement strand
TTTCCCGAAATGTCAAGTTGACCCTGTTAATTTTAATGCAGAGACAGAAACAGATGAAAAGAAAGAAAACTACCAACAAGTGACAATTAAAGCTTATCCAGTTGTAGGTGGTAAGAACAGTTCAGTGTATGCTAAAATTGATCTTAGAGAGACAGATAAGTATGACAGAGAGAAATTATTAACTAATGGATTCTATAACGCTAAAACACTTAAAGTGTGTCTGAAAGAAAGTGGGACTGATGAGAGTGCAGTTCCTGAAGTTTAGGAATTAGAGCGATTAATTTCGCTCTTTTATTTTTTTTATGGTGTGTGAAGTTTATTTCATTTAATATTGATTTTTAACATAAAGCAAGATATAATATAAAAAAAAGGTATTTTTGTATTAAGGAGTGTTAATTATGTTAAAAGGTGTTATGAAACTTCCTGTTGTCATAAACAACAAAAGTGCTATTAATATATACAAGAAATTAGCAGAAGTTAATAAGAAAATTGGAAGATTAGACACAACGTTAAAAAAATCTATTGTTAACAAATCAATTTTGAGTTTATTAACTTATAATGAATCGGTTCAATCTACTAAGATAGAGGGGACACAGGTTACTTTTTTTGAGATTATGGAAAACAAACATAAGAAAAATAAATCTTGGAGAGAGATTGAAGTTTTGAATTATCACGAAGCTATTGAGTATGGAGTGGCTGAGATAAAAAAAGGTGAAGTTATCTCTAGCAGATTCATAAAAGAATTACATAAAATATTAATGAGAGATGCTAGAGGAACTACATCTAACAATGGAGAATTTAGAAAAGTTCAAAACTTTATAGGTACTGATAAGAAAATAGAGAATGCGATATATATACCTATTTCGGCTAATGAAATTTCGGATTATATGACAAACCTAGAACATTTCATAAATTCAGAACATCATAGAGATTTTGATTTAAACGTAAATAGCGACGAAGTATCTATAAGTTATGATGCAGATCCTTTATTAAGGATAGCAATTATGCATGCTCAGTTTGAATCAATCCATCCGTTTTTAGATGGTAACGGACGACTGGGAAGGATATTGATAGCGTTGATGGCTGTGAAAGAGAGTATTATGGAAGCTCCTTTATTTTTTGTGAGTGAAGAGTTGGAAAAAGAGAGAGTAAGGTATTATAATTCTTTAAATGATACTAGAGGAGATAATCCTGATTGGGAAAGCTGGTTGTTGTTTTTCCTTAATTCTAGTGAAAGAATGGCGGATAAAATTATAAATAAAATAGAAACATCGGAAGAAGTGGCCTTGTTGGGATTAAAAAAATGCCAAACAGAGATACAGAAAAAAGTATGGTTGGCAACTTTTTCGTCTCCTGTAACCACAGCAAAAAATGTTGCTGATATCACAGGAAATCATCAAAGCACAGTGAAAAAGGCATTAGATTTTTTAGTATCAAAAGGGCTGTTAGATAAAGATAAGTCCGCTAAAAGAAATGTGCAATATTTTAATTATGATTTATTAAGAACTATAGGATAAACCAAGAGTAAAAATAAAGGAGAACATGCCATGAATAAATTTTTTAACTACGTAGAAATTTTTGGTCACATAATCGTTATGTTTTTACAAATTCTACTGATGCTGGTTTATTTAATGCTAATCGCTTTTTATACCTATATTGTTTATATTTTTATCAAATTTATATACTTGCTAGTTTTTGGATTTTAAGACACTGTAAAAGGTGTCTTTTTTATTATATTTTAGAAAGGATAACGTATGAGTATTTTTATTAAAAATTTTAGGTTCTATGTCAAATACGGGTGTATGGATTTTCTCCATGCCCCGTATTTATTATACAACCTTTTATTTGATTCATTAGAGTAAAATATCTTTTATAACTTAAGTTTTTTACCTTCTTTATAAACTTCGTCTATTATAGCTCCACCTAAACATATTTCATTATCATAAAATACTACAGATTGACCAGGTGTTACCGCTCTTACTGGTGGATCATAAGAAACTCTTACTTTATCCGCTTTTAATATTTCGACAGTTACTTTACTATCTTGCTGTCTATATCTAAATTTTGCTGTACATTCAAATTTATCACCTAATTTTTTGTTAGATGTAAAAGAAAGGTTACTTGCTAATAGGCTATCAGAATACAAACTTTCATTATGGAATCCTTGACAGACGAAAAGTACATTATTTTCTAGGTCTTTTCCGCATACGAACCAAGCTTCTCCTTCTGTATCTTTAGTTCCTCCGATTCCTAATCCATGACGTTGTCCTATAGTGTAATACATTAATCCGTGATGTTCTCCTCGGACATTTCCATCTAAATCTATCATTTTCCCTTTTTGTGCAGGAAGGTATTTGCTTAAAAATTCTCGGAAATTTTTTTCTCCAATGAAACAAATACCTGTAGAATCTTTCTTTTTAGCAGTATATAATCCTGCTTCTTCTGCGATTTTTCTAACTTCTGACTTTTGATATTCTCCTATAGGGAATATAATATCTTTTAATTGATTTTGGTTTAATTGACTTAAAAAATATGTTTGATCTTTATTGTTATCTACACCGCGTAAAAGAAGTTTTTCGCCGTCTTGTTCACGTGTTCTAGCATAATGCCCTGTTGCAACGTAATCTGCTCCTAAGTCGTAAGCATAGTCTAAAAATACTTTAAATTTAATTTCTTTATTACACATAATATCGGGATTAGGAGTTCGTCCTTTTTTGTACTCATCTAAAAAATATGTAAATACTTTATCCCAATATTCTTTTTCGAAATTGATAGAATAGTATGGAATATCTAATTGTTCACAAACTTTAATTACATCCTCGTAATCTTTTTCTGCCATACAATGTCCATTTTCATCTTTTTCTTCCCAATTTTTCATAAAGACACCTATGACATCGTATCCTTGTTGTTTTAATAAATATGCAGATACTGACGAATCTACACCGCCACTCATACCTACAACTACTTTTTTCTTTGTCATTATATACCTCTTGATAAAATATTTGTTTCTAATTGTTTTATTTTGTTTATAGTAAAATCTATCATTTCTTGAGTAGTATCGAAACCTAGTCTTATACT
>CAMEOL010000158.1 GCA_945929765.1 uncultured Gemella sp. | reverse complement strand
AAATAACTGATATTATTAATCCTTTTAAACTAACCCCACCTTGTTTTAGAATCTCTGCTTCTTTTTCATCATCAGCAAGCTTTGCTATTTCAGTTAATTTTTCATCACAATGAATTAAGTAGATATAATTTGCAAAAAGACCACAGAATATTGAAATTGCCCAACAAAGCCATGTAGATCTAATAATATTGCTTGAGTAAATTGTAATTGCTAAGATTATCAAACCAGTTGCATACATTTTTCTATATAAAAACCAAAATCCTGCAAATAAGAAAGCCCCCCAATTCCATATGATAGGTCTCTTATTGTTTTGTATTAATTTAAATCTATTACTGTAATATTCCCCACTGTTCTGAACAAAATTTGCTATTTCTTCTGTTTCAAAATTTGCTTCAAATATATCTTTCACTATTTACCCCCCTCCATAATCTCTTTACTTTTATAGTTACATATTTTTAATTATTTACTCTGTTTGTGAATTTATTAAATCTTTCTTTTTTAAAAAAGACAACTTTGTTTCAGAGATAATTATGGATGCGAAAATTATCATACATCCCAATACCATTCTCATAGTTAATATTTCGTGGAAAATTATCACTGATAAAATTGTGCCAAATAGAGATTCTGTTGATAAAATAAGTGCTGAGCGAGTTTGCTCCACTTTTGATTGGCAGATTGTTTGTAGTAAAAACGCCACAGCAGTAGAGAAAATCCCAAGATATAATGCTCCCATTATTCCTAAAGTAGTCGATTGAATATGTGTTTGTTTAGTTACTATTTGTAATATTAATGAAAGGAAAAATGCCACTACAAATTGAGTAACCGTTAATACATAGGAATTGTATTTCGCTGTAAACTCTCCTGTGAAAAATATATGAAAAGCAAATCCAAAGGCACATATAAATGTAAGAAAATCTCCAAAGTTCACACTAAAATCTGATTCTAATGATAGTACTCCTATACCAAGTAAGGCTATTAAACTACTGATAACTCCTATTTTATCCAGTTTTCTTTTATATAAAATAAATCCTATAAACGGTACTATTACCACATTTACTGCTGTTATAAAGGCGTTTTTTGCAACTGTTGTATATACCAATCCTAAAGTTTGTGTTGAAAATCCTATAAATGAACATAAACCTAAGACTGCTCCTGCTATTAAGGATTCTTTTGATATATTTTCTTTTATCTGCTTATAAAAAACTATACCTAGTATTATACTCCCAATGAAAAATCTCAGTGTCAAAGTT
The DNA here is from genome assembly GCA_945929765.1 of uncultured Gemella sp. Classification (GTDB taxonomy): domain Bacteria; phylum Bacillota; class Bacilli; order Staphylococcales; family Gemellaceae; genus Gemelliphila. Next base: position 1,832 of record CAMEOL010000158.1, on the reverse strand, counting down.
TGTATAGCACTTAATCCTCCATCAAGTGCTAACTTAGTCCCAATAAATCCACTCCCCCAAATAATTGCAATACTAAATAATCCTATTTCTCCAATGTATTTTTTCATCTAATCCCCCCAATTTTGTTTACAATTTTATGGTAGCTAACTTATATTTATTTGTAAACAAAAAGGCTTTAACACAAAGACTATAAAGTCATTGTATTAAAGCTTTTATATTATTTTGCTTCAATTTTATCAATACCCATATAAGGTCTTAATACTTCTGGAATAACTATTGAACCATCAGCTTGTTGATAGTTTTCAATTAAAGCTGCAAAACTTCTTCCTATAGCTAGTCCTGAACCATTTAAAGTATGACAGTATTCAGCCTTAGAGTCTTTAGTTCTCTTAAATCTGATTCCTGCTCTTCTAGCTTGGAAATCTTCACAGTTTGAGCAAGAAGAAATTTCTACATATCTGTTGTAGCTAGGCATCCAAACTTCTAAGTCATATTTGTAGGCTGCTGTAAATCCTAAATCTCCTGTACATATTCTAACTACTCTATAAGGTAAATTTAATTTTTGAAGTAAGTATTCTGCATTATGAGTAAGTTTTTCTAACTCATCATAAGAATTTTCTGGTGCACAGAATTTTACCATTTCAACTTTGTTAAATTGATGTTGTCTAACAAGTCCTCTAGTATCTCTACCTGCAGAACCTGCTTCAGATCTAAAGCAACCAGTATATGCTGTATAATATTTTGGTAATTCATCAAATGATAATATTTCATTAGCATGTATATTAGTTAGTGGTACTTCTGCAGTAGGAACTAAATAATAATCTAATCCTTCTAATTTGAACATATCTTCTGCAAATTTAGGTAATTGTCCTGTACCTATAAAACTTTTACTATTTGCTATAAATGGTGGCAACATTTCTGTATATCCTTGCTCACCAACATTTGTATCTAAGTAAAAGTTAATTAATGCTCTTTCAAGTCTTGCTCCAAGTCCTTTATATAAAGTAAATCTTGAACCAGTTATTTTTGCAGCTCTTTCAAAATCTAATATGTCTAAGTCAGTACCTAAATCCCAGTGAGCCTTTGGTTCAAAATCAAATTTAGTTGGCTCACCCCATCTTCTAACTTCCACATTATCTTCGTCACTATCACCTTGAGGAACTTGTTCATTTGGAACATTTGGTATTCTAAGTAGTTTATATTCCAATTCATCACTAACTTTTTTTACCTTTTCGTCTAAAACTTTAATTTCATCAGATAATTTTTTAAGCTTAACTTTTTCACTTTCAGCCTCTTCTTGTTTTCCTTCTTTCATTAGTTGAGGTATTTTCTTTTGCTCAATATTCATTTTGTTTTTTAGAACTTCAACTTCTTTAAGAAGTTCTAATCTTTTATCATCAAGTGCTACTACTTCATCAAGATCAAATTCTTTTTCACCTCTTCTATTCATTGCCTTTTTAATATCTTCTAAATTCGCTTTGATTCGTCTAATATCTAACATGGCTACCCCTCCTGAATTAATAATTTGGTTTTGATTTTATAAAAAGAACTTTTACATCCTTGTCCATATCATTTCTAAATTTATGTCCTCTATTAGGAAGAATCCTAATAGTATCACCTTCTCTAAGTAAAAATTCTTCATTTTCAAATATAATACTTACTTCACCTTCTAAAATAAATGCCAATTCCTCTTCCACATGTGCAGAAAAATCACCATATGTAATACTATTTGCACTTAAATTCATTAGTAGTAGTTCCACACTGGAGTTAAGTGGACTAGGTGTCAAAACATCATATAATATATGTTTTTGATCTGGATTGTATATGGTGTT
>CAMEOL010000157.1 GCA_945929765.1 uncultured Gemella sp. | reverse complement strand
GAAATAGAAGAGCTTAAAAAATTCCAAACTACAGTATATGATGCTGTTAAGAAAAAAGTTGATGAACTAGGCATTGAGAAGAATGAAAATAATGAAGTTGCTGATTATTATTTGTATTGCAATGAAACAAAATGCCCTCATTGTAATACAGAGGTACCTTTATCTCCTAGTTGGATAATTAGTGCTAAATCAAAAACAATTGCAAAATTAATACCTAATGGAAAGAAATATTTAATTAATATAATAAATGATGCTTCTGAAGAAGATTTTAAAAATGCTAAAAACGGTACTGTAGTTAAAGGAAAAATGATTTGTCCTAATTGCCATGAAATAACACCTATATCTACTTTAAGAGGAGATAAGAAAACTAAAAATGGAACCCAATACGGTCTTAGATTGTGGACTAATGAAGATATAGTGCCTAGAGATTCAGATGTATTTAAAGAACGATTATATTGTATAAGATATGTTGATTCTAGTGGTGGCAAAAAATACGTTACACCTACAAAAGAAGACTTTAAAAGAGAAGAAAATGTTCTCCTATATGTAAAAAAACATTTTAAAGATTGGCAAGATAAAGGATATATTCCTTCTGATAAAATAATTTCTGGTTACAACACAGAACAACCTATTAGAGAAAGAGGTTGGACTCATTGGCATCATTTGTTTAACCCAAGACAACTTTTATTAAAAGCTTTGGTTAATACTTATATTGAAAAGATTGCTACAAAACAAGAGGAAAAAGTTCTAGGTGTACTTGGTGTTAATAAGACATCTGATTTTAATGCAAGGCTTTCTATTTGGGATAATGGAGTTGGTGGAGCAGGTACAAATTCAAATAAGAATGCACTTATGAATAAAGCCTTAAATACTTCATTTAATTATGCGTGTAGAGGTACTCTTAATTTGGCTCATTGGTTTATTAAAATCACTTATTCCATTGCTGACAATATAAAATATGCACTTGATTTAAGTGATGCTAGATGTGTAGATGTTCAAAATGATATGTGGATAACTGACCCACCTTACGCTGATGCTATAAATTATCATGAATTAACAGAATTTTTCCTGGCTTGGGATAAAAAGATGATACCTAAGATTTTCCCAGAGTGGTATGCTGACTCTAAAAGGGAATTGGCTGTTAGAGGAGCAGACCAATCTTTTGTAAATAGTATGATTGATGTTTATTCCAATCTTACTAATCATATGAATGATTCTGGTTATCAAGTAATTATGTTTACCCATCAAGATGTAAAAGTATGGTCCGATTTAGTGCCTATTATAGTTAAATCTGGTTTAGAAGTTTGTCAAGCATGGACCATATCGACAGAAACAGAAAGTGGTGGACTAAAAAAAGATACTGGCTTTGTGCAAGGAACTGTTCTTTTAATTTTAAAAAAGAGAACATCTGACATAGAAATGTATTCAGACCAATTGTATGAAGAAATAGATGTTGCTATTAAATCACAAATTGAAAATATGCAATCTATTGACTTTCATAATAATTTTACAGATAATGACTACATTTTAAGCTCTTATGCTGCTGGCTTAAAAGTACTTACTAGTTGTGAACTTATTGATATTGATGTTGCTAAAGAGTTAAATGCAAGACAAAAAGATGTTACTAATAAAATAGATGACATTTTGAATTATGCAAATGACTGTGCACTAAAGTTACTTATACCAAAAGGGATAGATAAAAAGTTGTGGAATAAAATGACCATGGAAGAACGTTTTTATATTAAAACTCTTTATGGTGAAATAAATGGCAATACCCAAATGGCTCCAATTATGGAATCAGCTAAGCTTTTTGGGTTAAATAATTATAAAAATTATTTAGAGAAAAGTTCTAACAACAATGCAAGAATAAAAACAGCTACAGAATTAAAATCTACTCTTATATCTAATGATAAGTTTGGTAATACACTGCTTAGACATGTACTTAAGGCTATTTGTGAGTCTGTAGAAAATGATAACTTGGATATGGGTAAACAATGGTTATCCAATAATACAGATTATGCCACAAACGAAACTACCAACAAATATGTTTTATCTTATTTAAAATTTATTTCAGAAGTTAACAATGCAAGAAATCTTCCTCATTGGAAGAAAGATTGCGAATTTGCTAGTTCTTTATATATAATGCTTTCTAATGAAAGAATTTAATTAATTAAGACTATTTATAGTGTGAAAATTTATTGATTTTCACACTATTTTATTATAAAATTTGCAAAATTATTAAAAAGGAGGAATTTCATGGAACGATATTCTTCTCGTACAAGTAATTTGTATGAGGATTTTTTCATTAAAAAGATGTCTAGTGACGTTGTTCAATATGATAGAATAGCAGGTTATTTTAGTTCAACTATATTAGATATAGCAAAAGAGTCTTTTGAATCTATAGATGGCTGTATCAGAATAATATGTAATTCAGATTTATCTGCAAGTGATATTAAAATCGCTCGTCAAGCAAAGACTGACTCTAACGAAGATTCCCTATTAGTCACAGAAACCGATTTAAAAATGAAAAGAGAGTGGAATAAAAACAGACATACTGTTTACGAAACAATAAATAAAAATGAAAAATTTAATACTTTATATAACTTTTTAAAATCAGGGAAAATTCAAATTAGAGTTATTCCTAAAGAAGTTGTTTTTGTACATTCTAAGGTTGGTATTCTGAAATATAAAAATGGTTCTCACTTAGTTTTTTGTGGGAGCGTTAATGAAACTAGAAATGCATGGGAGAATAATTATGAAGCACTTTGGTGTGACAATAGTATAGATTCTTTAAAGTGGGCTGAAGCTGACTTTGAGTATTATTGGAATCAAGGTATTCCATTAAGCGATTATATAATTAATGATATTAAGAGAATTGTAGATGAGGAAATTATTTCAATTGAAGATTGGAAACATAGTTCAGATATTTCACCATATCCTATACTTAAAAATACTCCATTATACTTAGAACAGAATGGTTTAATGGACCATCAAATAGATTTTGTTCAATTTGCTTTTTACAGACATTATACAAGAGCATCATTTGGTGATGGGGCTAGACTTATATTAGCTGATGAAGTAGGGTTAGGTAAAACTTTTC
>CAMEOL010000156.1 GCA_945929765.1 uncultured Gemella sp. | reverse complement strand
GACCATCTAAACTCTTTATATATAAGATTTGTAGTTTGTACATATGCCCCGTTAGCTAACTTTTGCATTCCTGTTACTTCTTCAATAAACCCCTCCGGGAAGAATCCGTAATCGAGTGTCATTTCAGCGCCAGCGAACTTACCAAAATCTGCCGCTTTTATATTAGATAAATATATCGGTTTCGTCTTAGATTCTGGTTTATAAGCTACTTTATCGATAGAAAATACTTCATAAACTTTATCCTCGTATGTTAATCCAGTTTCACTAGTATCTTTTGTTTTTACAATCTGCAGATACCCGGCACCTATTCCAGTTAAAATTTTTCCTTCAACTTTTACTTTTGTCATTATTTACCTCCAATAATGTGTTTCTTTATATTATTTATCGCTTTATCCTTCAACTTCAAAGTAGCAGGTTTTATATGGGGTTTAGGCGCGATATAAACCCTAGACCCTTTTTTGTATCTTCTTTTTCTTTTGCCTGTTTCTAGCTATGAAATCAAACTTCTTGAAACACCACTTTTATCAGCTAATTCTTCTTGCGTTAATTTTGACTGCTCTCTGAATTCTTTAATTCTGTATCTATTCATTAAAACTCCCTTTTAGTTTAATATATTAAACTTTATATTTTTAAGAAAAAGTGATATAAACTCACTAATTCAGTTGATAAGACCTAGTTTACTAATCTTTGTCGCTATTAACCATATTAATAAAAGAACTATTCCCATAAAAGCTAAATATGTGTAAGATGGCTTTGCCCCCTTACATTTGCGGTTATCTTCTGCGTTTTTTTCGCAGGAGATTTTTTTCACTTCAAAACTTATAAATTACATTTAGAAGTGCAGTTATTGCACCAATTAAGGTTGTCAAGTTTAAAATTAACTGATTGATTTCCACTAAAGTAATCATATCTTCATCCTTTCTTAAAACTCAGGTTTTATCAACCTTGCAATATAAGTTTAACACGTTAAACAATGAACTTGAAAAAATGTTTAATATGTTATACAACGTAATTGAAAGGAGGAGAATAACTATGAAATTAGGAGAAAAAATAAAAGAAATTAGATTGCTAAATAAAATGACGATGCAACATTTAGCAGATAAAGCTAATTTATCTAAAGGTTATATCTCTATGTTGGAAAAAGGAATAAATCCTCAAACAAAAAAAGAAATTACACCTTCATTAGATACAGTACAAAATATTGCTATTGCTTTCAATTTGACTTTGGAGGAATTATTAAATGGAGTAAATGACAGAATCGACCTAATAGGAATAACAAAAGAACCACTCAACCAAACAGACGAAAAAATAATAAACACAGTAAAACAACTAACCGAGCCAAGAAAAATAAAAGTTCTAACCTATGCAGAAAACGAACTAGAAGAACAAAACTACATAAAAGAAGACACAGTAGTATATTCATATGTAGCAATGTACGGAAGTATATCAGCAGGAACAGGACATTACATATACGACAATCCAGTAGAACAAGTACGAGTACAAGGGATCCCACCCCAGCACGACCTAGCCTTAAAAGTTAGTGGCGATAGTATGTTACCACTATTTGAAGACGGAGAAATAGTATACATAAAAAAAACGCCCGAAGTCTTAAACGGACAAATCGGAGCATTTATATTAGACGGAGAAGCCTATTTAAAAAAACTATACAACCAAAACGGCAAAATACGACTAGTATCACTAAATAAAAAATATCCAGACATAAAAATAAAAGAGTACAGCGAATTAAACGTAGTTGGAAAAGTGATATTGTAAACAAAAAAGAGGATTATTATGACAACCGTTGAACAAATAAACAGTTATATAAACGATTTATCAGAAAATCAATTACAAATAATATTAAGTTTAATAAAATCATGGAATATAAAAGAAAAAGACGACTTCTATGATAATCTGATAAAAGAAGCAGACTTATCAGAGCAATACACTCTTGAAGAAGTAACAAAAGAATTAGGAAACCGTGGAGATATCTATAAATAAAAAAAACAATGTTCTACAGTTATGAAAAAATTGAGGAAATTAACCACTTACCAACAATAGCAGTAAACTATAATTTGGACTACAGAGTTTGCGAAGAAAGGATAAAGTATATATACGAGAAATAAAGGAGGGATAGTATGGATTATAAAGAAATTAAAAATAAACAAAAAGAAAATAGAAAATTTTTAGAAAAATCTTGTGAAATATTAATAGATATAAGCAAAAAACCTAAAAATAAAAAATTTGAAAAAATGCCTTTTTCCGAATTAAATAGAGCTAAATACCTGAGAAGAGATAATAAAGAACGAACACCTAAGTTCAAACGATATAAAAAAGGGACTATTGTATTTGTAGATTTTGGCATAGGAATAGGTAACGAATTTTCTCATCCTCATTTTGCTATAGTAATGGATAATAAAGATAATCTATCAAAAGGTACTTTAACTGTTGTGCCTCTAACTTCAAAAGAAAATAAAAAATTTATTAATTTAGGAACAGATTTGATAAGTAAGATAATAAATACTGTTATTAAAGAAGCTGTGGAAACACAAGAGTTAGTTGATGCTGTTTTCCAGTTAGAAGAATCTCCTTTCACTATAAAAGGAGCTGTGTATTATCCTAATGATATGTACAATCAATTAATACTTGATAATTTTGTAAAAAGACACTCCAAAACCTACAGAGAAACCGTAAATCCAGAAGATGTAAAAAAATGGATAAAATTAGAAAGAGAACAATTAAAAAATATATTAGATTTCTATTCTAAATATGATAAAAACACATATGCAAAACCTGAAAATATAATGACTATAAGCAAGTTTAGAATAATGAAGTCTATAAACGCGCTAGATCCTATTGGTAGAGTGCAGATAGATAAATTGAATATAAAAAAAATAGAAGAAAGAATAATAAAAAGTATTTTGAGCATAGATATTGACAAAAATACAAGTTAAATGATAAAATATAGTTATCTTAGTAACATAGAACAATTTATGGGTACTACTGGAAACATTTTTTAGAGAGACTGTAGGTCGGCTCTACTGGGACATCTATATTTTATAGGTGTCTTTTCTTTTTATAAAATGGTTGTATAATAAATACGGGGCATGGAGAAAAATCCATACACCCGTA
>CAMEOL010000155.1 GCA_945929765.1 uncultured Gemella sp. | reverse complement strand
AAACGATGAACTAATTAAATCAACTAAAGCAACAGCTCCTGATGGTTGTAAATGAACTCTATCCGCAGCAAAATAACTTGTATTATTTTTAGCCACACTATACCAATCAACTATAGTTAAATTACTATATTTAGATTTGCTTTCATCTAACAAACTATTTACAGCACTTTCCCAATTTCTAGGAACTTTCGTATTAACAAAATATATATCAGCTTTATCTAGTGGTTTTAGTAATTTATCTAGTTGTTCCTCGGTAAATAGACCATTTGTTCCTAATAAAATTACAAAAGCCGTATTTTCATTATTATAGCTACTATAACTTGCTGTAACGTCATAAGAGGCATGAACTTGTCTACTTACTTTTCCATCAATTATAGCTCCTGCATATCTAGTAACTACCTCATTTCCAATATCTACTGCTAAAGAATCTCCAATAACAATTAACTTTGTATACTTGTTATTTTCAGAATTATTAGCAGGAACTTCTTGAACATTAGAATTATTTTCTGTCTTAAATTCAACAACACTATTGTTATGATTAGTAGTTTCTATAAAAGCTGTAGACAGAATAGGCATACTCTTCCCAAAAACTCCCATAACAAAAAGAACAAAAACTATTCCGCATGTAGTTAAGATACTATTTCTTTTTGGTTTACTAGATTTTATTATTTTTTGCATTAAAATTCTTACATAATTTATAAAACCATATTTACGAATAGGCATTTCTACGAAGCGATAACTAAAATACGCAACTACAAATATCAATAAAATTTTTAATGCATTAACTAATAAATTAGAATCATTCTGTTCTCCAGATGGTGTAGTCAATACTAAAATAGGAAAATGCCACAAATATAGACTATAAGATATTTTCCCAATAAATACCAGAGGTTTAAATGACAATAATCTAGAAGCAACAGTGTTTTGGTGACCAGCTGTTATTATAATTATTAAAAATAATATAGATAGTAAGAAGAAGCCACCTCTATATAAAAATGTACTATATTCAGATAAGAAAAACATAAGTACAATAAATACTGTTATAGCTCCTGCAGCTACCAATGAAAAAACTTTGTTAGCTTGTTTTGTTACTCGTAGTTCTAACTTGTCCATTGGATAAAATAACGCACCTAACACTCCAGTTAATAAAGAGAACGCACGTGTATCAGTTCCATAATAAACCCTGTTTATATCATTAATATCAAATAAATAAATATGGGTAACTAACGAAATTAAAAGTAATACAGCTACTACATATTTAAATCCACTAGCAATTTTCCCCTTAGGAGCAAATAAATTCGCCAGTATAAAAATAAGTGGGAACAACATATAAAATTGCTCTTCTATTGCTAAAGACAAAAAATGTTTGAACGGAATCACCGATCCACACCTATCAAAATAATCTAATTTATGAAAAATATACCACCAATTACTTGAATATATGTACCCAAATAAAGCATCTAAATGGCTTTTTTCTAGCAAAGTTTTATTAAATAAAACCATGGCTATTAAAATTACGGTTATCATAAAATAAACAGCAGGTAATAATCTTCTTGCTCTTCTTAAATAAAAATTGTATAAATTAACTTTTCCTGTTTGTCTATATTCTCTATATATTAATGAACTTATAAGATATCCAGACAAAACAAAAAATAAGTCTACTCCTAAAAATCCACCTGGCAAAACAAGCGCATTTGCATGATAAATAATTACAGAAATTACAGCAATTGCTCTTAAGCTATCTATACTAGGTAGATATCTATGTTGTTTTTTCAAAATTATCCTCCTAATTTAAACAAAATAAATAACAGTAACTACTAAGTACTTACGATTACTTATTTATTGTTATGTCAATTTTTGAAATGTAATAAAATGTAGCGGAAGACTTAAAATATATTTTTCTAAAAGCTCTATTTTTAAGTCCTCACATACTACTCTATTCTTTTAATAACGTTAAAGATACTCGTCCTCGATCTTTATCTAATTCCAAAACATAAACGTCTACTATTTGTCCAACATGGAGTACTTCCATAGGATTTTTTATAAATTTCTTACTAATTTTTGAAATATGAACCATTGCGTCTTGCTTTAATCCTATATCTATAAAGGCTCCGAATTGAGTTATATTCCTAACCGTTCCACTTAATTTTGTACCTATTTCTAAATCATCGATAGAAAGTATATTAGATTTTAAAAGTGGCTTTTCAAAATCATCACGAATGTCTCTTAGTGGTTGTTTTAAATCATTTACGATATCTACCAAGGTTTCATACCCACATTCTAATTGATTTGAAATTACTTTAAGATCTATATCGTTAAGTTTTTCAACCAATTCTTTTGTTCCAATTTGGAAACTAGTAACATCTAAAATTTTCAACAAAGTTTCTGCAATGTGATAACTCTCAGGGTGAATACCAGTTGAGTCTAGTATGTTTTCCCCATCTACAATTCTAAAGAATCCAACACACTGCTCAAAAGTTTTCTTGCCTAATCTCGGTACTTTTTCAATTTCTTTAATTGACATTATTTTTCCATTTTGTTGACGGTAAGCTACGATATTTTTTGCAATTTGCTTATTCACACCAGATACATAAGATAATAACGATACTGAAGCGGTATTTATATCAACTCCTACACTATTAACTGCTGTTTCTACAACAAATTGTAACTCTTTTTCTAAATATTTAGGGGTAATATCGTGTTGATACTGACCTACTCCTATTGATTTAGGATCAATTTTTACTAATTCACTTAAAGGATCTTGTAAACGACGTGCTATAGACACCGCACTTCTTTCCTCTACATTAAAATCTGGAAATTCTTCTCGAGCTATCTCACTAGCAGAATAAACACTAGCTCCCGCCTCATTAACAATACAAAATTCTATTTTTATATTATTATCTTTTAATGTATTATAAACGAAACTTTCTGTTTCACGAGAAGCTGTTCCATTTCCAATTGCTATTAAATTAATATTGTGTTTATTAACTATATCAAGAAATATCTTCGGTGCTAATTTCATTTGTTCTTGACTTGCTGGCTTATGCGGATACATAACCATTTTATCAACAAAATTTCCATACTCATCAACAACAGCCATCTTACAGCCCGTCCTAAAAGCAGGGTCTACTCCAAGAACTTTT
>CAMEOL010000154.1 GCA_945929765.1 uncultured Gemella sp. | reverse complement strand
AAAAATTATGAAAAAGGATATAAGAAATATAGTAATTTGTTAAAAGAATTAAAAATTGATAAAAGAGAAGCATTGCCAAAAATAGCACGAGCAACTAACTATTCAATAAATAAAAATAATTAAGATCTGTTTTTTAGAAGACAACAGTTCATTAACTATCGGTAAAATATTCGAAAGGGGTAACTCGAAATATAGAAAAATCTTTTTAAAAAGAAATTTTATATTTTAGAGTTACCCCTTTTTTATGTTTTATTGCTCTAAGTTACGCTGAAAGTAGGTTAAAAGAAACTTAATTTTTCGAAAGAAATATCAGTTTGACTATTGTTTATTTCTTCTTCGAGAGAAGTTATTAAATTATGGATGTCTAAATAATCTAAACTATTGTTGTCAATAGAAAAATCTGCAATAGCGAGTTTAGCTAGTTTATCAGCTTCTTCGTTAAGTGCTACACCAGTATGTGCAGCTACTTTAATAAATTGTATATTTATACGTTCCATAATTTTTTTTGCGAAAAGAGCGTAGTTTTTTGTGAAAGGTAAGTTTGTTTTCCAGTTACCCGTTGCCCATGCAGCTATACCTTCATAATCGTAATATATCGCAAAGTCTTTAATGTTATGTTTATATGCATAAGTCATAACAAATTTTGCAGCTTCAATCTCGCCGGTTACGTTTCGCATTTTTGCTAATTCGGGGTCATCGCCACCAAATTTATGTTTAATAGTATTTTGGTCATCAATTATAACAACTCCAGAACCGTAAATGTTAGCTACTTTATCAAAGCTCCCGTCTATATAAGCATAATTAGAAATAGAGGTAGTCGGGGTGTTGATTTTTTCTTTATTTTCATTAACAGTAGGAATCTCTAGAAGAAATTGATTAGCTTCTTCTAAAGAAGAGAAACTTTTAAATATAGCCCCGGGAAATCCCTTTGTTTGAGCTTGGCATTGTTCCCAAGTATGAAATATTCCTGTTTTGCGTCCTTTTTTTACTGCATAAAATTTTGCCATAAGATCTCCTTATAGTAGTAATAATTGTTCTTTAAAAATATCTTGTTCTTTAGATATATTTTGATATAGTCTAGCTACTTTTATATCGTGTTCAAATAAATGTGCGTTATTTTTTTTTAGTTTTTGGTGAATAAAAATTTCTTCATAGTTATTATTGATTTGTTTTATTAAAAATGTTTTTTCTTTTTTCACGGCTAAAGCCCTAACGCTATTTATCGGTTCTAACATATCTTTTTTTGAAGAATTAGTAAAGATGTGCAACATTACTCTTTGTATTTTCTTTTTGCTATAGCGTTTTGTTACGATTTGATTTACAAGTTCTTCGTAAGTATTAGCTTTAAGTGCCGCAGAATATATTCTGTTCTCTAATCCTTCCGAAATATCATATATATTTTTTAATTTTTCTGGTGTAGAAGATAAAATTTTATATTTAAGAAAAGGAAATAGTAATTCTTCGTTAAAGTTTTTCTTATTTTGTAATTTATTAAATATTTCAGAAGAAACGTAGTTTGCTATTAACGAGTCCGTAGAATTTTTTCGGATAGTAGTAGCACTTAGAAATTTAGCTTGTTCTAATTTGTTGTCAGACAGTGTTTGTCCTTCTCGTTTTATCGGAAGTAATTTAATGTGTGGAGCTAATTTTTTAATAGCTTTAAAATAACTGTATGCCAAAATAAAATTTGGATTATTATTATCTATATTAAACAATATACTCATTATTTTAGGGTAACTATAACCTATTTTAATGAGTTCGTCAATTTTTTGTTTGAAATTTTCATCTTGTTCAGTTCTATAAAAATGTTCAAATTCATCAATAGATTGTTCGGTTCCGAATATTAAATGAGTTATGTTACATTTTATTAATATTTCAATGCTTTTCGTGGCAAAATCGTCACTATAAGCTACAGAAGCTCTGTAAGGTAAAGCAAGTACGAGGTCGCAACCAGCGTAAACAGCTTCTTTAGCACGGTTATAGCCATTTAATATGGCTAATTCTCCTCGTTGTGTAAAAAATTCACTCATGACGCAAATTATTTCACCACTGCCGTGGTTTTCTATTACGTCTTTTGCTTTTGAAATTAAATATCTATGCCCACTATGGAGTGGGTTAAATTCTGCGATTATTCCAATTCTCATATATATTCCTCTAATTATTAATTTAAGTAGTACAAGTAATATTATATCAACTTTCTTGTCTATAAAACAATAAAAAGCGGTCAAAGACCGCTTTTTATAGAAAAGGAAAGTTTATGAAGAATATAACTACTCTTAAGTAGTTACCTAATAAGTATAAGAGTTGAACCTTAAATGAACTTAAAATTAAAGTCAAAATTAGTTAATTTCTGACTTTTTATTTTTTGTAGATATTATGTTATATATGAATATAGAAAAGTGGGAAAATAATGGCATATATATCGTAAATATTACTACTGTAACAAATGTTAAAACTATATTTCAATATTGTTACAAATATTGAATTAGGTACAATTGCTATATTATAATAATAATTGCAAGAGAAAAAAGATATGTTTGTATATCGATTTTGGATTAATTAATAGATAACTTTCGAAGGAGAGAATATAAAAATGAAAAAGACTTTAAAAATAACAACAGGGATTTTAGTAGGGACATTAAGTATAGCAGGAGTAACTAATTTAGATGTAGCTACAGCACAAGGTGTTGTAAAAATTAATGTTGAAGAAAAAAATCAAAATGTAACTGCACAAATTACAGAAGAAAATGGAAAAAATTACATTGTAGTTACTGCTCAAGATAAAGAAGTTAAAAATTTATATGTACGTGCTAAAGCAAGCAACAATCAAAATTTCGTATTCAAATTAGAGAAACTTTCTGCAGGGCAAACTGTAAAATTTGAAGTAAAATTAGCAGAAGTTAAAGTAGAAGGGAAAAAAGCTTTACCAAAAACGTCAGTAGTAAAAGAATCTGTTAATTTTAGTGGATATATTGGAGAAATTAAATTAGATGTTGCAGTAACATACGAAGTAGAGAAAGAAGAGACAACTGTAGCAACACCGGTAACACCAACAAAAGAAGTTAAGCCTGAAGATAAACCAGCAACACCGGCAACACCAACAACAGAGGTAAAACCGGAAGATAAACCAGCGACATCTACAGGAGAATTAACAGCAGAACAAAT
>CAMEOL010000153.1 GCA_945929765.1 uncultured Gemella sp. | reverse complement strand
TACCTAAGTTACGAAGAAACAATTGAAATTATAGAAGAACTATACAAACAGAATGTTATTGATAAAAATAAATATAATGAGCTAATGATTATGACTAAAAATAAAAGTTTTTGGGGAAGCCCATATGTTGTTTATTTTAATGATGGAGCCAAAGACGTACATATACCAGGATGGATGATTACTGCTGGCGGTGTACTATCAGCAAGTGCATTAACTGCCGCTATTACTGCCGCTGCAGCAAAATCATCTATAATCGGAACTATTGTCAATAGTAATTCTTCAAAAGGTATTCGTCAAGTTGCTGATATTATTGTTGGAGGCGCAACATTTTCCGCCCTAAGAAATGGAGTAGTTTTATATTATAAACCATACACTAAATATGAATGTGATGAAAGTGGAAAATATTGTTCTAATGTTATTGCGTACGATTTCCAACATTTTAGAATAGATTACTAGCAATAAATAGGAGTTTTATTATGATCGAAAGAATTGTATTCGCCTTAATTATAGGTTTAAATATGTCTAGTCTGTCCCCAGGTAATTTTAAAAAATTTCATAATTTTACTATATTAAAATTAGCTATATTAATAACAATAATAATAAATTTAATAAATTTATGCTTTAAATTCTATAACATAAATAAAGAGAATATCGCTAGTTCTATGCTTATAACATATTTTTCAATATCTGCTATTAATATAGCAAGAATAGAATTTTTAGAAATAATAAAACCTAAAAATAAACAGTAATTTTTCAACATAAATAGCTGCTTATTTGGAATAGATCCCAAATACAAAAGAACCGCTGAAACAAAAACTTCAACGGTTCTTTTATTATGTTTATTAACGTACCTCTCTAATACGAGCTGCTTTACCACGTAGGTTACGTAGGTAGTATAATTTAGCACGTCTAACTTTACCTTTACGTACTACTTCGATTTTTTCTACTTTTGGAGTGTGTACAGGGAATGTTCTTTCTACCCCTACACCGTTAGAAATTTTACGTACTGTATAAGTAGCAGAAATTCCACCACCACGACGTTTAATTACAACTCCTTCGAATAACTGGATACGCTCACGACCACCTTCGATAATACGAACGTGTACACGTACAGTATCTCCCGCTTTGAACTCAGGAATATCAGTTCTTAATTGTGATTTAGTAATCACTTCGATTAATTTGCTCATTGTTTTCTCCTTATAATACAAAATGCTCATTATTAAACTCTTGTTAACAGAGGAACATCGTAATTAATGCAATAGCATCTTGTTAATTATAACACTATTATCTTCCCTAATCAATACTTTAGCTCAAAAATTTTCCATTATTTGAACAATTTAATTATATTAATTCCCACTCCAAATTAGCTAAAAATTTATTTTATTATAATCGTTATTTATATATTTTATGGCTAACATTAAATTGTTCTAATGCTAGCTTTTCCTTAACTTTCAAAATTTAATTTATTATACTCACTTACATTTTATATTACTTAACTGCAAGTTATAAAATCGACTCTAAATATTCAATATCTAATACTCTAATTCTTTTTCTCTCTGTTTCTATAACACCTAATTTTTGTAATTTTGTTATTTCTTGATTTAACGTACTTCTGTTAACATGCAATATATCAGATAAAATATCTTGTGATATAGGTAGTTCTATCCAATTTTTTGGATTGTTAATTTTAATCAACCAATATGCTAGTCTATCCAAGACCCTTCTATATTGAACTCACCTCAAGATCATTTTATTGTAACAAGTATAATTAGCTACTTCTTTCAAAATATTAGCAGTGAACACAACATCTGATTCTATTATCGATTTAATATCTTCCCATTTAAACCAAACTAGCTTTGTTTTTTTTACTGCGTATATATTAAAAAAGTAATGTGTTTCTCCACCATATAATAAATAAAATGGATATGAAATACCAGTATTAAAATAAGATGAATTCAATTCTTTCCCGGATGGAGTGTATTCAGTACACTTCAATCCTCCTTTTAATATAAAACAAATTTCACTTATTTCTTGTCCTGATTTTACTATAAGTTCTTTTGACGAATAATCTACTTCTCTATATGATAATTTTCGTAATTTATTTTTCGATTCTTCCGATATTCCATTTAAAATGTAAATAGTTTTTAACAGTTCTTCTATCATTCAAAATCCTCCTTTATTTTATTATAACAGATGAAAGCGGATATAACAAGTTGCTATTTTGACGAACAACTCTACTTTTAAAAAATAATTTAAAGAAACACTACTCTGTAATGTATCAGAAAACACATTTTTAACAATATTTTGATTTGTACTTGAAATTTTTTATTTGAAAAATCATTGCTAGCATCAATGTTATAGAAGATCTTCCATAACATTTTAATTTAACAAAACTTACAAAGCAAATTGTCCATCCACCTATTATTATACAGTAGTTTTTTTGAATAATATTTTAAAAATTATACAGATCATTAAGATTATTTATATTTAATTATAATTATAAAAATATTCTTACACAACTATTAACTATTTTATATTAATATTATACTCTATTTTTAAACCCTCCACATTTGACATAGAGCCAAAAAAAGAGCAACTCAAAATATTGTAGATTTCGTTAAAATCACATTTTGAGTCGCTCATACCTCTAAATAATTTTTTCTAATTTATCCAAAAAGGTTAAATTATTTCTTTTTAGGCGCATGGATACACATATCTATACAGTCTGCCATAGCTTCATATAGAGCTTCTGAATAAGTTGGGTGTCCATGAATTACATCCATAACATCGTCTATTGTCATTTCTGTTTGGATAAGTGTTGATCCTTCGTTAATTAATTCTGCAGCAACTGGACCTGCTATATGAATACCTAATATTTCTCTATATTTTGTATCCATTATTACTTTTACGAACCCTTCCCCTTGATTAGATGCTAGAGAACGCCCGTTAGCTCCAAAATTGAATCTACCGATTTTCACATCATATTTTTCACGTGCTTGTTCTTCTGTTAAACCAACCATCGCTATTTCTGGATGTGTATATATTGCAGCTGGCGTAGACTTAAGATCAACTTTTTTGTGGTGTCCCATTGCATTTTCTGCTGCAACTTCTCCCATTTTGAACGCTGCATGCGCAAGCATTTTAACTCCGTTAATATCTCCTGGAGCATAGATACCTTTAATTGATGTTTCCATATATTC
>CAMEOL010000152.1 GCA_945929765.1 uncultured Gemella sp. | reverse complement strand
TATTTTCTATAGATGTAAATGTTGTTGTTCGTAATTTCTTGACAAAAAGACGATCTACTTTGAATAGTGAATGTCTTATAATTATTTTTAAATGAAATAATTATAAATAGACAATCATCACTTTCATCAAAAACAATAATACGTTCCTTACTTTTATCATATACGAATGATAGGTAGTCAGCGACATAAAAATTGTAATTTTCAATTTCGTATTTTATAAAATTATTCATAATTTATTAATCCTTTATTACGTATCCTCTACCATTTAAACTTGCAATTCTTTTTCCATTATAGAATACTTGCTCCATGTTTAGCATAATCTTTTATTTTTAGAATAAGCGAATGGTCCCCGCTTTTATTGTAGGGTATATTATTATATCTATCGACAAATAATCCTAAATTTCTCTGGAATTTTGGTTATATCCTCCCATATTCATATTGTTTTTAAAACTATTTGTTTCAATGCTATTTTTCACATTAACATTAGCTAAAGTTACATTGCTAAATAGCGAAGTAGATAATATTAAAAATAATATAATGCTTATTCCTTTTTTTAATATCTTCATAATCATTCCTCCTTGCATTAAATTATATAATAATTATATACGGATTATTGTTTTTTGCAAATATATTTTGTATATTATTTTTTCATTCAAGAAGAAGTTAAATAATAGGGAACATAGTTTATTCTTGTGTGAACAATAGCGCTTCGCTATAATTTAAGTCTCTTAGTATTATATCTGCATCTTCGTGGGATATATGCTTAAGTTTTTTCATTGTCATAATACGATATTTTTGTAGTTGTATAGCTTCCATTAATAATTCATCGTATTGTTCTTTATAAGAAGTAGGATCTGTGATGTATCTTATAAATAATACGTTAGTGAAGTTTGTAATGATATCGTTCAAGAAATATACGGCAGTTTCGTTATAGTTTTCAGTTTGATTTTTTATAAACTCAAACGCAACGTTATTAAAGGTATCTGTTATTTCTTGTAAATGAGGGAATGATTTGCTAGCGACTTTAGAAAGCATTTCTTCTGAATTGATCTGTCTATTTTGTTCTTTTATTCTAGTATCGTATATTGTTTTTAGTGAAAGTTTTGTAATTGATTTACGGTATTTGTATTCTGTTATAGCTAATTTAATTTGCAAAATTACTTGCATAAAAATTGAATACGTTATTAGTTTCGTTCTTCTTAATTGTCTTATTTTTAACATATAAAAGATAATAGAATTTTTAAGTCCGTATTGTTCTGTTAATTCTTCTAGTTTATTTTTTTCTAGTATTAGAAGTTGAGAATACATTTTGTTAAGGTCTTTTGAAACATCTCTTACATCTGCGGTATTGTAGTAGTAAATATATTGTTCTTCTAATTTTTTAATTACCATAGCGAAAGAAATTTGTTTTTTGCGTAAGTTATTTATATTTTTATCGTTTTCTCTATTTGGTACGTAATGAATGTGATTAGATTTGAGTTCTTCTATAGTTTCTCTAATGGCTTTTCTTCTAATTTTTATAGCTTCTTTGTATTGTAAATCTTCTTCTGTTTTTATGATTTTTGGCAAGAATATTGTACCTATTATCATACTCAATAATACTACACAGCTTGCTATAAAGAGTATGGTATTTCTTAAAGGGAATATTTCTCCTGATGGCAGTGTTATTGGTATAAGTAAAGCTGTTGCTATAGTAATAGTTCCGTGAATACCGCTTAGCGAAGTAATTAAAGAATATTCAAATCTAGAATAGTTTCCAATATCAAGTTTTCTTT
Source organism: uncultured Gemella sp. (assembly GCA_945929765.1). Taxonomy (GTDB): domain Bacteria; phylum Bacillota; class Bacilli; order Staphylococcales; family Gemellaceae; genus Gemelliphila. The sequence continues at coordinate 1,447 of CAMEOL010000152.1, read as the reverse complement.
CTGTAAGAGCTTTGCTCATTTTTTGTAATGATGTGAATGTATGTGACGGAAAGTTAATGTAAAAAATATATACAAATAGAAATCTAGTCAGCATCATTGTTGCTGTAATTATTAATGTGTAGAACAGAGCCTCTTTTATCGTCAGTTCTTTGTATTCATACATATTAATAAATATTTCTGGTAATAAATAACCTAATAATACAAAAACAAGGCCATTTAATATGTATCCTACTGTAGTCTGATTGTTTTCTATTAATAGAGAAGGTTCGCTATGAATATGGTCTTCTTGCATAATATCTTTTTCTAGATTAAAAATTATTCCAGTTAGAACTACTGCTACTATACCTGAAACATGAAAATTGTGTTCAGCTATAGTATACACGAAAACCGGAGTTGAAATTTGGAATATAACCATTGCGCTTGCTTCTGATGAAACTAATGAACCTAGGAAAGATTTTACTTTTATAAGAATTAATCCGGATATTAATCCAATTATTGCTCCTCCTAAAGCAACTTTTACAAAGTTTTGAGTTGCCGCTGTTATAGAAAATGTTCCTGTTATTACAGCCGATAAAGCTATACTAAATGAAACAAGGCCGGCAGCGTCATTAAGTAGAGATTCTCCTTCCAAAATATCCATTAAACCTTTAGGTAGTTTTAAACCTTTGGTTATAGATTTTACAGCTACAGCATCAGTTGGAGATAATATAGCTGCAAGGGCGAATGCTGCTGAAACAGGAATAGACGGAATTAATAAATTTATAACATAACCAACTATAAAGACAGACCCTAAAACTAACACTACAGACATTAACAAAATAGGTTTTTTGTAAAGCCAGAATTTGCTACGGGATATTTTATAACTATCGGTAAATAATAATGGTGCGATAACTAAGGTGATAAAAGTAGCGGTATCGAATTTGAAATTTTGTAAAAATGGAAGTAGAGCTAAGATAGCCCCTAATATAACCTGGAATAGTGCAGCGGGTATTCTAGGTAATAAATTATTTAGGATAGTCCCGAGTATAACTAATATTACAAAGAGACTAAGAGTTGTTAAAAATTGCATAATATATCCTTTCTGTAAAAATATTATTTTATATTATACTAAATCGCTATCGATTTTTACAAGAGTTTTATTATTGATATACGCTGATTTATCTAGTGAATACAAACAATTTTGATATAAAGATAACTAAACTGTCTATTTTTTGTTTGTATAAAAATAATATCGGGAAGACTTAGTAGATTTTGTTAATTCGCGTATAATCTTATCAGATAAGAAAAAACAATTTAAACAAAAAAGAACGTAGTTTGATTATTAAAAGAGAATTATTATATTCTTAGAATTTTTATTTTAGAATAAAATTAATTTTATTTTCGCTTAATTTGTTATATTATCTTTTTTTCTTCTTAAAATATTTTATATTCTGTTGCTCATAAATGA
>CAMEOL010000151.1 GCA_945929765.1 uncultured Gemella sp. | reverse complement strand
CATACTAATTCTCCTTTCTAGTGTATAAAACACACCCACACACTTAACGTTAACTATAGTGTACCACACACACCCATACATTGCAATCAAAAAATAAAAACGACCGAAAAATCTAAATTTAAAAATAGATTTTCAGGTCGTCTTAAAATAAATATATTAATTTTTTAGAACATAAATTCTTTCTCTAAATCAAGGTCTTTAAAATATACAAAAACTTTTTCGTAACCAAATCCTTTTATTAATGGGTTAATAGCCTCTGCAACTTCTTTACAAACTTCTGTAGGTCTAGATTTCCAAGAAATTTCTATATAAACTTGTGATACTTCTTTTTTGTCAAAATAAGACACACTTTCTACAGATTCTAAAGTAAATGCATCTTTAGGTCTTTGAATAATTTTTTCTACTGTTTCTAACAATTCAGCACTAACTTCTCTAACATCTTCTTTTTTCATTCCACGTACAACTATTCTTGGCATATTTTTTCTCCTTTAAATTTTATCTTTATTCAATTATACCATTTTTATGTAACCTTTTCCATCATTATTATATCAATTTTTTATAAAACTAAATCATTAAAACAATATTTATATTATAATGTAATTATTTCATCTGCTAAATTTCTTATGTGATCTGTTAGATGATGAGTGATCATAACTACTGTCAAGTCTTTATCATTGAACAGTATACTCTCAATTTCATTAGCTGTTTCTTTGTCTAAATTAGCAGTCCCTTCGTCTATTAAAATTATTTTTGTACCTTGGTATAACGTTCTTGCAAGTGCAATTCGCTGAAGTTGTCCTCCAGAAAGAACACTGTTACTAGAATCAAGAATAGTATTTTCTTTTTCTGGAAGAGCATTAATAACAGATTTTAAATTTGTTTTTTCTATTATTGTACTAAAGCGTCGTTCATCAAAAAATTTATTCAAAATAATATTTTCTTTTATCGAAGTATTTAGAATATGCACCGTTTGTTCCATAGTAGCTATCGTATTTGTTAATTCCTCGTACTTTAAAGAATCGTAACTATGTTCATCAATTTTCACCATTCCTGAATAATTTCTAAAATTACCATTCAGAATATTTAATAAAGTGCTCTTTCCACTTCCACTTTCTCCTATAATGACATATTTTTTATTTTTTCTAATAGTTATATTAGGAAACTGTAAAGTTTTTTCAGAATAGTTATATTGTAAGTTTGTTACTGTTATTTCTTTTTCGAAATTCACTTTTCTTTCTAAATCTTCTTTTACATCTGTTTCGTTTGCAGAGAATTTATTTAAAATTCCTTTTACATAAGAATAACTCGGAAATACCCCTAACAATATCGACATACTAGCAAAAAACTCACCAGATAACGATGAAACAGCAAAAATCATTCCGAATGAAATAATTTCTTTATACGCCAAATAAGCAGAAAACGACATAAGAAAAATTTGGTTCAAAATGTTTAAAATTATAATAACAACATCAAATTTTGTTGAAGATTTTGTTCTATTAATTTTACCGTCAGATATTTCTTTTGAACTTCGATTTATAATTTTATTAAATAGAGATAATGCATTAGCATTTTTTAGTGCCGAAGCGGAATTTATGTAGTTATCTAAATTTTTGCTAAATTTTTCGGTAGAACCAGAAATATTCTCTGTATCTTTAATTAGTTTACTATGAAAAAAACCTGGAACTACTGTCATTATTATCCCTAGAATAAAAACTACAATAATAACTCTATAATTAATATTAATAAGAAAAATAGTAACTATAATTAGTTTAATCGATTGATTAACTGTGCCGATTACATTTTTAAAATGTTCCTCGAAATATTGAACATCACTAACTATCATATTAAAGTATTTAGAACCATTATTTTTATGCTCATTTGATATGTATTCTTTTTTAAAAGAAAAAATTGCTGTTTGTCTTAACTTCAATGCAATTTCTTGGATATATTTTTCGCTAATCAAAGTTCTAAAATACGAAATAGATGCTCCTAGTATATATAATATTGCTGTCATAATAGATAAATTAATAAACCTATTAAGCTCTTTATTTACAGCAAATTGCACCATATCTCCCACTAAATAACTTGAATATGTTGTTAGTGAAGATGTAACTATCGCTAACAATACATATAAATAAAATTTGTTGTTCTTAAGAATTGTCTTTAATTTCATAAAAATACTCCTTTTTTATAAATACTAAATTTTTACACGTTCATAGTAAATAACTCTTATTAAATTCCCCTCGCCTAATAATTATTTAATTTTACACAACTTCTTCATAAAACATATTTGCACACAGCAGACACCTTCAATATGTTATAAAACAAAATAACCAAAAAATTAAAAAGAAAGAATACGAAAAGACATACCTCCTTTCAACTACGTTCTATTAAACTGTTCATATGTATTTATTTTTATAACTGTAATATATCATAAAATATATATTGTTAGAATGATTATAACTTACAAAATATTAATTGTCAATTTTTTTTCTGTTTTTTTCTGAAAATTCCTGCTTATTACAAGTTTTTTGACTAACGAAAATTGTAAAAACTAGATAACAAAAAAGCGACCAAAAACTAGTTTTTACACTAGCTTCTAGCCGCTTCACACTCCCTTAATTATACTTTGATTTTTTATATAAAAATATTAAATCTGTATTATTTTGCTAACTTAGCTTTTATTGCACCGACAATGATCGGAATTAAACTAACTAATATAATACCTATTACAACTATAGAGAAATTATTTTTTACAAATGGAATATTTCCAAATAAATAACCTACAGTAATAAATATTGAACACCATGTCAAACCACCAAAGAAATCAATTACTCTAAATCTTCGGTAATCCATCTTCCCTGCTCCAACAATAAAAGGAACAATAGTTCTAATAATTGGGAAAAATCTTGCTAAAAATATAGATTTACCACCATGTTTTGCAACAAATGCTTCTGCATCTTCTATATTTTTGTCACTTACAAACTTTTTAAACCACGATTTTTTTCGTAAATAATCAGAAAAATTTCGTCCTATAAAGTAATTACAGTTATCTCCTATAACAGCTGCTGCTATACATAAGAATAATAGCATGTAAACATTATTACCTGTTGCTGCCCAAAGAGCACCACTAGCGAATAACAGAGAATCCCCAGGTAAAAACGGCATAAAAACTACACCTGTTTCTACGAATATTATTATAAATATAATAGCATACATCCACCACGGACCGTATGTATTCATCAATTCACCTAA
>CAMEOL010000150.1 GCA_945929765.1 uncultured Gemella sp. | reverse complement strand
CTAAACCGTTATACAAAGATTTTTATCATTCAATTATTGGTAGATTAGATGAATTTCTTATAGGAATGGTTTTTGCTGTTTTGGTTAATAGGGGATATTTTGCTTGGCTCAAGAATAAGCTTGTAGCATTATGTTTTGCAAGTATAGCTTTATTTTTATTGATGTATATTTTGGAAGAAGATTTAGTAGAATTTAATAGTAATTATTATAAGGTCCTGGATACAGAGTTAAAAGATAGATATTTTGATTTAATTGCTGAACATATAAAAACAGAAAAACCGCTAAGTCACTTAGTAGGATTTGATTACTTTTATGGTAGAAAATATTTTGTTACAAACGCTGTATTATCACCTAGGATGGAAACAGAGGAATTGGTATATAAAGTAATAAATTATGTGAGAACTAACAAATTACGTAACATAAAGTTACTAGATTTGTGTACAGGAAGTGGAGTAATAGGAATAACGATAAAAAAAGAACTAGAAGATATAGGTGTAGAAGTTATTTGTAGTGATATTAGTTCCGAAGCATTGAAAGTAGCACAAAAAAATGCAGACATAAATAAAGCGAAAATCAAATTAGTAGAATCAGATTTATTTGCTAACATTCAAGAAAAATTTGATATAATTGTCTCTAATCCTCCTTATATACCATATAAGGATAAAGAAACACTAAGTAAAAATGTATTAAATTATGATCCACATCTGGCGCTGTTTGCAGAAGAGGAAGGAATGTATTTTTACCGACTTATTCTAGAAAATGCAGGTAGGTATTTAAAAAATGACGGAAAAGTATTTTTTGAAATAGGGTATGATCAAAAAGAAAAAATAGAATACTTAGCAAACAAAAATGGATATTTAGTAGAAGTTACTAAAGATATAAATGGAAAAGATAGAATGGTAGAACTTCATATTACAAAAAAATAAAAAACGAACTATAAACCTCTCATTACGTCTAATGTACGTTATAAGAGGTTTATATTTTATTTATAAATAAAAAAACAAACTATACACGAACGTTATGGGAAGTTAATATTTTTTTAAATTCAAAGATTAAGTATATCTTTAGTTAATTATCGATAGAAATCAATAACCATTGATTTAAATGAGTTTATAGTACTTAAAACTTTTTCCTTTTTCTCTATTTACAAACAAAAAATATTAGTGTATTATATACTATGGTTATAGACCAAAATAAATATCCGTGTTGGAGGTATAAATATGATAAATGATATGAGAATTTTTGATTATGAGGATGTACAGTTAATTCCGAACAAATGTATTGTAGGAAGTAGATCAGAATGCAATACAGAAGTTAAACTAGGTAGTAGAAGTTTCAAAATACCTGTTGTTCCAGCTAATATGCAGACTATAATAGATGAAAAGTTAGCTCAAGAATTAGCGACAAAAGACTACTTCTATATAATGCACAGATTTAATCCTGAAAGAAGATTGAATTTTGTAAAAAAAATGAAAGAATTAAACTTATATTCTTCAATTAGTATAGGGATAAAAAAAGAAGAATTTGATTTTGTATTAGAATTAAAAGACCATAATTTAATTCCAGAATATATAACTATAGATATAGCGCATGGGCATTCTAACAAAGTAATTGAAATGATAAAATTTATCAAAGAACATTTGCCAACATCTTTTGTAATAGCAGGAAATGTTGGAACTCCAGAAGCGGTAAGAGAATTAGAAAATGCAGGTGCTGATGCAACGAAAGTAGGTATAGGACCAGGGAAAGTTTGTATAACAAAATTAAAAACTGGATTTGGAACAGGAGGTTGGCAATTAGCGGCACTAAGATGGTGTGCTAAAGCGGCAAGTAAACCGATAATAGCGGACGGCGGTATAAGAGATCACGGAGATATAGCAAAATCACTTAGATTTGGAGCAACTTTTGTAATGATAGGTTCATTATTCGCTGGTCACGAGCAAAGTCCTGGTGAAACTATAGAAATAGATGGAAAAAAATATAAAGAATATTTTGGAAGTGCCTCAGAATTCCAAAAAGGAGAAAAGAAAAACGTAGAAGGTAAAAAAATATTAACACCACATAAGGGTGATATGTTTGATACTTTAACAGAAATGCAACAAGATTTACAATCATCGATATCTTATGCGGGTGGAAGAGAATTGTCATCATTGAGAAAAGTTGATTATGTTATAGTGAAAAATTCTATTTTTAACGGTGACCGTTAGAATGCTTTATTTATAATTCTAAAATACTATTAATAAATTTAATATAAAAAATACGTGAAAATGTGAAATTTTGAGCCTGGGATATAGTGAATCTTCATAAAATAACACATGATAGATTTATTATATAATTTTTGGCTAGGGAGAAGTAGATATTTTCACGTTTTTTTGCGGATAATAAAATTTTTCAAGTATAAATTTTTAAAGAGAGTTAGGTTAATTTTGGTAAAATTGAAATTTGATAAATAACGAGTATAAACTTTATTTTCTTGAAAACTAGTCAAATATAGTATATTATATTATTATTACATTATATTGCGAGGGATATATGTCATTACAATTTAAAAATTTTAAAAGTAAATTAGCGAGAAAGAAATATTTAGAGTTAGATTTTTCATTAGAAGAAAATTTTTCTTTAGCAATAGTAGATGATAGTGAAAATTTAGAATTAATAAGAAAAGTGTTCAGAAAAAAAGCTAAATATGATGGGGAAGTTTTTTTGAATGGAAAAAATATAAAAGAAAAATCGTCGCCTAATATTGTTTTTACGGATAATATAGGTTTCTATTCGAAGTTTTCGTTATTACAAAATTTAAAATATTTATTGAAACTTTTTAAAATTAAATTATCAAAAGAACAATTAAATAATTATGCAAAATTGCTGAACTTAGATTTAAAAAATAAGTATGGAAAATTGAATGCGTCAGAAATAGAGAAATTTCATATATTATTTTTATCTTTAATAGAAAAAGAGTTGTTATTTTTTAATTTCGAAAATATTAAATTAACGTCAGAGGATGAAATATTAATCCAGAATTTTATTTATCAGCTAATAGAAGAAAAGAATAGGAATATTATTATTTACTCAAAAAATATTAACAAATATAGTGAAAAATGTATTTTTGGATTAGTAATATCAGATAACAAGCAATCATTTTTCGGTGAATTAAGCGAATTAAGTGTTATAAAAGGATTAGTTATTCTAGATATAGTTAATTATGATGAAGAAAAATTGTTTAGAGATCTTCATTTTGATTTTAAATTAATAGCAAATAAATTAATTATTAGAACAGTAGATT
>CAMEOL010000149.1 GCA_945929765.1 uncultured Gemella sp. | reverse complement strand
TTTATTTTATACTAAACGGAGGTTTTTTCATACACAAATCTTTTTACAGACTCGAGCAAACTTTAAAGTTTATGGGTTTGTCATAAGTTTTGTGTATAGCCTCAATTTAGTATAAAATGCTGTAGGTGTTTTTTATCACCCACCGCATTTATTATACAACCAAATTTAAGTAGTAAAATACAAAGAGTCCCCCTTGAAAATCAAGAGGGATCTTTTTGTGTTATGTTTGTTATTTTAGAAATTTATTTTTATAGGTTATTATATGTTTTTTCGATAGTATCTAAAACTATTTCGTTATCAATTTCAGAAACTTCTTTAATTACTTCTGGTATAGATTTTTCTTTAAGCAATGTATTTAATTTTATTGCTTGTTCATCATCCTCAGCAGTGAATTTTAGTATGTATGCACAAGTTTTTGCAAGGTTTTCGTATTGTAAATTCAATTCTAGACATTCACGAATAGGTTTAATAAATCTTTCGTTATATCCTAATTTACGAATAGGGGTACGACAAATTCTCGCTACATCATCGACAATAAGTTTGTTTTCAAATCTTTTAATTGTTTTTTCGCGATATTGTCTTATGTCTTCTTTGTCAAAGTTCCATTTCTTTATTAATAATTCACTAGTTTCTTCTAATACTTTTATAAAATGAGATCTAACTTCTTCGTTAATTGCTCCTTCTGATACAAGTTTTAATCCTTTGTAGTTTGCTACATAACTTAGAGCAGCATGTCCAGTATTTACTGTAAATAATTTTCTTTCGATAAATGGGTTTAGATCATCAACGTAGTGAACGCCCTTGATATTTTTGTTGTTTTCAACTTTTAATTTATTTTTTTCAATTACCCATTCACAAAATTTTTCTACTTCCACTAATAAGTAGTCGTCATGTTTTTGAGCAGGAACAATTCTATCTACCGCAGAATTAGGGAATCCTACGTATTGTTCTATAAATTCTTGTTCATCTGCAGTTAAGTGAGAAAAAATTTCTTTCTTAAGGAAGCTTGTTCCTTCTATCATATTTTCACATGCAATTATATCAAGAAGTTCTGTATTATTATTTTCGACTTTTCTTTTTAGTCCTTGTGCTATATCTTTTGCGATAATAGGTAATACGTTTGGACCTATTGAAGTTGTAATAAGTGTAACTTCTTCGATTTTTTCGTATAATTTTTCTTTTTCTGTCGCTATATTTATACCGTCAAAGTTTGTTATAGTTTTTTCTTCTACAACATTGTCTAAAATTTTTATAGTATAACTTTCACGATTTTTCAAATCATTTACTACGTTCTCGTTAATATCTACAAATGTAACGTGATAGTTTGAATTATTAAGTAGTTGAGCGATAAATCCACGCCCTATATTTCCAGCACCAAAATGTAAATTTTTCATTTTTTCACCTCATAAATTATTCTGCAGCAAGTAATTCGATAATTTCTTCTTCTGAAGTAGCACTAACTAATTTCACAACATTTTGTTCGTCTGAACAGAAAATTGCTATTTTAGATAATAGTTCTAAATGTTCGCCATCTTTTCCAGCTATCCCAAATACGATAAATACTAATTTATCTTCTGTATCATTTTCATCAGCGAATGAAACTCCACCTGGAATTTGAACGACAGAAATACCTGTATTTTTTATTGCTTTTTTTGCATCATCAGTTCCATGAGGAATTGCGATAAAGTTCCCCATATATGTAGAAACTATTTTTTCACGTTCAAGCATTGCATCTACATACTCAGCATCAACGTAGCCATTTGCTACAAGTAGTTGCCCAGCAGCTATAATAGCGTCTGTTTTTGTAGTGATTTCTTGTCCTAATAAAATATCTTTGTTTGTTAATTGCATAATTTGTCTCCTAATTAATTTGTTTATATTTGCTCATTATTAATTCTAATTTTGTTTTTATAAAGTCACTATCTCCACTAGAAAGTGCATTTTTTAGTATTTTATCGTCTAAAATTGCAATGCTAATCTGACCTAAAAGCTCGGTGTAGTCGTTTTTATTTGGGCTAACCATTATAAAAAATATTTTTACTTCTTCATTCTCACCTAAGACGTTTTCCATAGTTATATTATTTTTCAAATAATTTATAATGATAAAAGGCTCATTGTAATTGTTGTCTAGTGTATGGAATAATGCTAGATTAGTGTTCGGAATAACTACAGAACTTTTTTTGTGCCGAGAAATGAGTTTTGTTGTTAAATTTTTTTTGTTAGAAATATTAAATTTACGGTAGTTGTCTAAACTTTCCAAAATAATATTTTCTATAGTGTATTCTTCAGTTTGTTGTTTTATAATTTCTATGTTATTTACAATGTTTTTAATAAACGAATAATCATTCGCTTTAGAGTTGTTTTCTTTGTGTGTAATTTTTTTGAAGCTACGTGTATTTAATAATTTATCTTTAATAATTTTTATATCTGTATCACGCAAAATAGTAGGTACTAAAATATAATCTACGTCACAATCTAATTTTACTGTAGAGATTATTAAATCGTAGTCGTTTTTTATGCTATCTAGTTTTGATGGGATAGAATATTCTAAGTTTTTTATTTCGGGAATATTTTTTCTAATTAAGCTACCGAGTATTTTAGAACTACCTATACCACTAGAACATATTACTAATGCTCGTACAAAGTTTTCACGATAAATTTGTTCGTAACTAGAAGCGAAGTGCAGAACTATGTAACTAAGTTCGGTAGAGCTAAAATTTATTTCGTTAAATATGTCTAGTAATTCACTTTTTATAATTAAATAAAGCTCATTATAATTTTTTAGAACAAAGTCTTGTAAATCGTTATTTTCTTCTACTAATTTTAATTGATATCTTTTAATTGCTGATTCGATATGAATAATTAGACCATTAGCGAGGTTTTTATCAGTTGAAAAGTTTATTCCGCTAGCGCTACTTACATTTTTAATTAATAAGTTTATTTTATATATCAAAGTATATGAGTATTTATCATTAAAATATGAAACTTGTTCTATAAGTTTACACGTTTTTAATACTTTTATTAAAAATAATTTAGTTAGATTATTATTTTCAAAACCAGTATATTTTTCAGACGCTGCCAAAAGTTCTGTAATGTATTCTTCTTCTTTCGGTGAATAGTTTTCGACAAAACTTTCATTTAGCATAAAATTTCGTACACAAGAAATGTTAAGGCTAATAAGAATTTTCTTAATGCTTGAATCTGTATATAGATGAAAGACTTGCAAATCTCTATTTTCATTAAAAAATTTCTTCAAAAATGAGTAGTCTAAAAATTTTGTGAAAGGATTAGTTGAAATATTTTC
>CAMEOL010000148.1 GCA_945929765.1 uncultured Gemella sp. | reverse complement strand
CCCCACTCTTTCATACTGTCAATTACAGGTTTTAAGGAATACCCTAATTCTGTTAGTGAATATTCTACTTTTGGAGGTACTTCAGGATAAACTTTTCTATTTATTATACCTTTACCTTCTAAGTCTCTAAGGTTAGAAGTTAGCACTTTTTGGCTAACAGATCCTAGGGATTTTTTTAATTCGCTAAATCTAAGTGTTCCTTCAAATAAATCTCTTAAAATTAAAATTGTCCATTTATTACTAATAATAAGTAAAGTAGTTTCTACTGGACAAGCTGGCAATATATCTGGAAGTTTTTTGTTTGTCATTTTATCTCCTAAAAATTTGTTTGTTAATTTATTTTTATTAAATAGTAACTTTTAAGTAACTATAGCACATAAAAGTGCGTTCTTCCTTTTAGTTTTTCTTATGTTATTATATATTTATAAACAATAAAAATCAATAAATTAAATGTTATTTACGGAGTTATAAAATGAAAATGGAAGAATTAATTATAAAAAGTAAAAAGTTAATCGAAGAAGCAGATGTTGTTTTAATAGGTGCAGGTGCAGGATTATCTTCATCAGCCGGTCTAACTTATAGTGGAGAAAGGTTTCGAAAACATTTTAGTGAATTTATAAATAAATATAAAATTACTGATATGTATGGTGCAGTCTTTTATCCTTATAAAACGGTAGAAGAAAAGTGGGGATATTTAAGTGAACATATTTACCAAAATAGATATAGTGATGCTGGTTTAGCCTTATATAAAGTTTTGTTAGAAATAGTTGAAAATAAAGATTATTTTGTAATAACTACAAATGTTGATGGTCAATTTGAAAAGGTAGGCTTTAATAAAGAAAAAATTTTTGAGGTGCAAGGTAATTACGGAAAAATTCAATGTTCTGTTCCTTGTCATAATAAAGTTTATAGTAATAAAGAAATAATTTTTGAAATGAGAAAACAGAGAAAAGATTTAAAAATACCTACTAATTTAATACCCAAGTGCCCTCGTTGTAACGCAGAAATGACAACACATTTGAGAGTAGATAATTTATTTGTGCAGACAGAAGAATGGTATAAGCAACAAGAAAGATATTATAAATTTTTAGAAAAAAATCAAAATAAAAAAATTGCTTTATTAGAATTAGGAGTAGGATTTAATACACCGACAATAATTAAATTTCCTTTTGAAAGATTAAACAAATTTTTAGATAATACGAAATTAATAAGAGTTAATAAAGAAAATTATTTTAAAGACGACAGTATAATTACTATAGAAGAAGATATTAAAGAGGTATTTGAAAAATGGAAAAGTTAATAAGAATGTTAGATTATGAAGGAGAAATTCCAAAAACAAAAGAAGAACAAAAATTCTTGTTTAGAGCGTTAATGAATATGTGGATACCTAAAGAACTTCCAGATGAATTTTATGTATTACAAAATAAATATTTACAAGAAAATTTGAAAAATAATAAAATAACAAAACTTGAAGATTTAAAAGAAATTAAAAATAATGTTTATTTGTGGCAAGGAGATATAACTACTTTAGAAGTAGATAGTATAGTTAATGCAGGAAATAGTCAGTTGTTAGGTTGTTTTATCCCACACCATAAATGTATTGATAATGCGATACATTCACAAGCAGGTTTACAATTAAGATTAGAATGTTTTGAAATTATGAAAAAGCAAGATTGTTATGAAAAAACAGGAAAAGCTAAAATAACAAAATGATATAATTTACCTGCAAAATATGTTATTCATACGGTTGGACCTATAGTATATGACGAGGTAACAGATTTAGAAATAAAACAGCTAGAAGATTGTTATAAAAATTGTTTACAATTAGCTGTGAAAAATAATTTAGAAAGTGTAGCATTTTGTTGTGTAAGTACCGGAGAATTTCGTTTTCCTAATGAATTGGCAGGACAAATAGCTGTAAATACGGTATTAAAATTTTTAGAAACGAATAAAAATATAAAAGTAATTTTTAATGTATTTAAATATGAAGATAAAATAATTTATGAAAAATTGCTAAATGATAATAATATTTTCTAGGAAATAAAAAAGACACTTTTAAAAAGTGTCTTTTTTTGATAAATCTCTCCAACTCTTATATTATACCACATTTTTTAAAAATATTATAGAAAATATATGTTTCATAATTTCATTGTTGTAGTGTTACAATTGATGTGAGACAAAAAATAAAAAAAGAAGAGTAAATCCTGTATAATGAAATTACGACAAATCAAAAAGGAATTACTCTCATGAAAAATATTATAACAGAAATTAACAAAAAAACACAGAGATATATACCACACACTTTAGAAACAAGAATAGCGGCAGTAAAAACGTATAGAAATAATAACTCTATATCTTTTGTTTGTAGACGTTATAAAATTTCTAAGGCTTCTTTAATGCGTTGGAATAAAAAATACGATGGAACTAGAGAATCTCTTGTTGATAAATCTCACAAACCTAAATCTAAACACCCTAACTCTCATACCGAACAAGAATTAACTTCTATTAGAAATCTTATTAAAAGAAATCCTAATATTTCTATGATTGAATTATACGCTAAATTGAAATTTAACAAAGGATATAATCGTCATCCTTGTTCTTTATTCCGTATTCTTAGAAAACTTGGTTTCTTTAAAGATGTTAGTAAAAAGGTTTCTTCTTATAATCCTAAACCTTACAATACCCCTGAAAATATTGGCGAAAAATGGCAATTAGATGTTAAATATGTTCCTAAGAAATGTTATTCTGGCTCTGAACCCGATAAATTCTATCAATACACTATTATTGATGAAGCTAGTCGAGAAAGATTTATTTATCCTTTTAAAGAACAGTCTTCTTATTCTACTGTTCAATTTGTTCGTATGGCTATTTCTTATTTCGGATATAAGCCTAAAATTATCCAAACTGATAATGGGGTTGAATTTACTCACTTTAAAGACACTAAACGTATTCATCCTTTCGATGCTTTATGCGATCAATTAGGAATTAAACATCAACTTATTAGACCTAGAACTCCTAGACATAATGGTAAGGTTGAACGTAGTCATCGTAATGATAATGAACGTTTTTATAAAACTTTATCTTTTTATTCTTATGATGATCTTATTTCTCAAATGAAAAAGTATCTTTATCGTTCTAATCGTTTGCCTATGCAATCTCTTAATTGGCTCTCTCCTATCGAAAAACGCCGAGAGTTACAGAGAAGCTAGCTTCTCTGTAACTCTATCATATATGGGATTTATTTTCTGTTTTTTTGTCTCACATCATTTACAAATGTACAATATCTGTCTTGTATGTAGCATAAGAGTTAAATCT
>CAMEOL010000147.1 GCA_945929765.1 uncultured Gemella sp. | reverse complement strand
TCAATGTTTACTAAAATTTCTTTAGTACTATTTTGAATTTGTGTAGTCATAAGGATAATAAAAAAATTTTAGTCCGTACTTTTAGATTGTAATTAGAATTAAATTAAAAGTTTTTTCATGATTTTCAAAAAATTTTAAAATTATATAAAATCCTCCCAGATGACGTTAAAATTCATTTTGGAGGTTTTTACATAGTTTAAGTGAGAAATCTAGAAAATAATTTTGGAGATTCGAATAGCAATTTACAAAAACAGTATAATTTATAAAAAATGTGCAACTGATTACATAAGTAGTTAGAATTATGTTATAATTTGTTTAGGAGATTGTAAATTTTATATACAAGGAGAAAATAATGAAAAAGAGCAAATACTTGATGACGGTTCTTGGTTTAACAATATTAGCTTCTGGTTGTTCTAACAACGAAAAGCAATCTAGTAACAATAACCAAAACCAACAAAATACGCAAGTACAACAAGTTAATAGCGAAGTTGATCTAGATAACAAAAAAAGACCGGCAGAACTTGCATGTTGTCCTAAACCTGATAATGGTGTAGTTGTTGCGAAAAGTATGACAGCGGCGGAACTAGTTGCTATAGAAAATGACAAGAAAGAAAAAGACCGTTATTTATTAATAGATACTCGTTCAGAAGATGAATACAATAAGGGGCATTTAAAATATGCAATAAATATGCCGGCTAATATGTTGAAAGAAAAAATAGGACGTATTAGAGATTGGGAAAAAGTGATATTGTATGGAAACACAGAAAGTGAGTTGAAAGAACTAACAGATGCATTAATTGCAGATGGCTTTGTTTATGTATATACTGCTCCTGGAGTAAAAGAATATAACTACAATTATGTTACGTATAAAAATTTAACAGGATCAGAATTCCAAAAAATACTTAATAAGCAATCGGAATTTTTTATAGATAGTAGAGATCAAAAAGATTATAATAAAGTTCATCCAAAAGATTCTATAAATGTGGATTATACAAATTTATCCGATCTTGAAAGTAAATTACCTACAGATAAATCAAAGGCGTTGTACTTATATGATTATACAGGAGATCGTTCTGTAACGGTTGCTGAGAAACTTCAAGAATTGGGATATAACAATATTACGATATCTATAGAAGGAACAAAAGAGACACAATTTAAATTTTAGAAAAAATAATAACAAGAAATATTGAAAACGATTTTTTACTGTGATAAAATAGTAATTGGGAGATTGAGATAAGTATTCAAGGAGAAATTTTATAAGTGAAATTACAAAAAATATTAACAGTATTGACTGTAACAACTTTAACTTTAGTAGGATGTTCTTCTAGCCAAGAATCAACGTCTAATCAAAACCATAGTAATCATGAGAAATCACACGATCATTCGTCGCATAGTGCAAGCACAACTTCTCATTCTTTTAAAGAAATTTCTGGAGAAGAATTACAAAAAATTCAGCTTGACGACAAAGAGAAAGAAAAGTATTTAGTAATAGATACTCGCTCTGCCGATCAATATAAAGAGGGGCATTTGAAACACGCAATAAATATACCGTTTAAAACTTTTAAAGATAATATCTCTAGATTAGAAAGTTTTAAAAATAAAGCAATTATTCTTTATTGTCATGGAAAACAAATGAGTATTGATGCAGCAACAATGTTAAAAGAGGCAGGATTTACAGATTTGACAGTTGCGCCAGGGGTTACAGAGTATAAAGACTACCAATTTGTGAAATTTGCAAGTATTACAGGTGCAGATTTCCAAAAAGTATTAACATCGACAAAAGATGGTAATGTATATATCGATGCTCGTGAAGAGAAAGATTACAACGCAGGGCATGCGAGCGAAGCTATATGGATAGATTCAAAAAATATGGAAGGTATAGAAGCTAAATTACCTACAGACAAAGAAACAGCAATTTATACATATTGTTACAGTGGAAATAGGGCTGCTGTAGTTGCTCAAAAATTAGTGGAATTAGGGTACACTAATGTTACAAATGTTCTAGACGGTACTAAAGAGTTTGAATATAAATTTTAATCAAAAAACAAATATTTAATGGGAGAATAAAAAATGAAAACAAATAAAATTTTCGCTATTTTATGTGCATCAGCATTAGCGCTTACTATTACGGGATGTTCTTCATCTTCGTCAACAAGTACAACATCAACAAATAATTCATCATCTACAGAAACAGCTAAAGCTACTGTAAAAGAAATGAAAGGTGAAGACTTAGCAAAAATACAAGCTGACGACAAAGAAAAAGAAAAATATTTAGTTATAGATGTTCGTTCAAAAGAAGAATATAACGCAGGACACTTAAAACATGCAATTAATATTGCAGTAGCAGATACAAAAGCTAATATTGAAAAGATAAGCGGCTGGAAAGAAAAACCTGTAATTTTATATTGCAACAGTGGTAAGAAGAGTAAAGAAGCTGCAGATATTTTGGTTGCAGAAGGATTTAAAGATGTAACTAATGCACAAGGTGTAAAAGAATATACAAGCTATGAATTAGTTAAATATGCTAATGTTCTTGCAGCAGACTTCCAAAAAGCTCTTACAGAAGGAAAAGGATTCTTCGTTGATGTAAGAAAAGCAGAAGATTTTGAAAAAGGACACGCTAAAGATGCAATAAATATTCAAGTAGAAGAGTTAGATAAATTAGCAGAAAAATTACCAGCAGACAAAGCTACACCTATCTACACATATTGCTATAGTGGAAATCGTTCAGCAAAAGCAGCACAAAAAATAGTTGATCTAGGGTATACTAATGTAACAAATGCATTAGATGGTACTAAAGAGTACAAAGATTACAAATTCTAATTAAGGAGAGTAGGGGGCAAAAAGCCCCCTATTTTAATATATGAACAAAGTTATTTTATTTACAAGAGTTCCAAAAGCAGGAACAACAAAAACAAGGTTGTACGATTTTTTGAGTAAAGAAGAAGCGTGTAATTTACAAAAAAAAATGTTGCAAAAAATATATAATGATTTAAAAAAATGGGGCAACGAGATAATAATTTATCATAGTGGAAATTCCACAGATAACGATTATATGTATGAAGTAATTGGCGAGGAACATAACTTTAAGTTTCAAAAAGGCTCTGATTTAGGAGAGAAGATGGCTAATGCAATAGAAGCTGAATTGGCATTAGGAGCATCAAAAGTTATTTTGGTAGGTTCAGACATAGTTGATCTAAAAAAAGAAATTATAGATGCAGCATTCTCGACATTGGATACATACGACGTGGCGATAAATCCAACATTTGATGGCGGGTATTATTTAATAGGGTTTAAAAATAAAGTTACAAACATATTTAATATAAGTAATTATGGTA
>CAMEOL010000146.1 GCA_945929765.1 uncultured Gemella sp. | reverse complement strand
GGAGAGATACGAGACGAATTCGACGAAGATGAGGAAAGATTAATAAAGAAATTAAAAAATGGACATTATCTAATTGACGGTTGGGTACCAATACAAGATATTAATTCTATGTTTAATATTAATATCCCTCACGAAGAAGTAGACACAATTGGGGCTTATATTTATATGATTAGATACGAAGCTAAAGTAAATGCTTCATACGAAATTAACGATGTGATGTTTAAAGTTCGTATGACAGACGAAAATCAAATCCGACAAATTGAAGTTTGGAAAAAAGATGACACAAAAAATTAATAACATATAATTAAGGCTCTATGCCAAATACGGGTGTATGGATTTTCTCCATGCCCCGTATTTATTATACAACCAATTAATATAGCTATTCAGAATTATGATTTAAAAAATCTATTTCTGAATAGCTCTATTTTATTTTTATAAAGAAATTAAAATTATACTTCTTAAAAATGACAATATTTAGGAAGAGATAATATTAAAGATTGAAGTTTTTGAAAAGAAATTTTTATTTTTTCTAGTTTCTTAACTTCCTTATTATCTCATTGTAACAAATTCTTCTGCACCTGTAGGATGAATAGCTACCGTGTTATCAAAATCTTTCTTCGTTGCTCCCATTTTTATAGCAACTGCGAAACCTTGAATCATTTCGTCTACTCCATAACCTATCCCGTGCAAGCCAACAACTTTTTCTTCTTCTCCTACGCATACTAATTTCATATATGCTGCTTGACGATGACTAGTTATTGCGCTGTACATCGGTGTAAATGTTGATTTGTAGACAGTAACTTTTTCTTCTCCGTATTTTGCAATAGCCTGTTCTTCTGTTAATCCTATAGTCCCTATAGCTGGATGACTGAATACTACTGTTGCAATATTACTATAATCTAAATGTTCTTCAGGTTTATTATTAAATAGTCTTTCTGATAGTCTTCTACCTGCTGCTACTGCTACTGGCGTTAACTCTACTTTTCCTATTACATCTCCTACTGCGTATATTCCTTTTGCTGTCGTATTTTGGAATTTATCAACCTCTATATATCCACGATCGTTTAATTTTATATCCGTAGCTTCTAAATTAATCCCTTCTGTTAGAGGTTTACGCCCAATAGCCCACACCAACAAATCAACAGTTGTTTCTCGTCCATCTTCTAATATTAGCGTTACACTGCCATCTTCATTTTTTATAACTTTTTTCGGTATCGCAAAAGTATGTAACGTCGGTCCCTCTTTCTCCATAATCTCTACTAATGTTTTTACGATTGAACTATCAAAATTTCTTAATGGTGCATGTTTACGAACAAATAAATGCGTCTCTGCTCCTAAACCATGAAAAACACCTGAAAGTTCTACTGCAATATACCCTGCTCCGACAACAGCTACTCGTCTAGGAATTTCTTTTAGCTCAAATACCTCATTAGAAGTAACTCCATATTCTACACCTTCAATATTAGGTAAAGATGGCTTACCTCCTGTTGCTATTAAAATGTGATCTGCTGTAAAGTGTTGACCGTTTACCTCAACTGTATTATTATTTAAAAATCTTGCATATCCTTTTAAAAACTCTACCTTATTATTTTCAAAACCTCTATGATATGCCCCGTGTATTCTTTCGATATATGATTGACGATTTTTTACTAATGTCGCAAAGTCAAACTTTACATTTTCTGCTTCAAACCCATAATCTGAAGCATATTTGTTTATAGCCTCGGAAATTTGTGAACCATACCACATTACCTTTTTAGGAACACATCCTACATTAACACACGTTCCACCAACTTCTTTCGCTTCTATCAACAGAACTTTTGCTCCGTGAATTGCAGCTCTATTGGCAGAGGCTATTCCACCACTACCTCCACCTATAACTATATAATCGTATTTTTCCATTATTTTTTTACCCTCTTTCTTTTTTTTAACTTATAAAATTAATAATTATCGATAATAATTCTAATTATATACTTTTTGGAAATACATTTTCCTAACAAATCATATACTATTCTCTATGTTTATTAAAAAAATTCCTAATTAACTATTATAAAATATCTAATAGAGTATACTTGATAAGCAATAACTGCAAATTCTAAACTTCTTTTATTCTTATTTTAATTCCAAACCTTTTAACATATCTTTTAGTGGATTATACTCTACCTCTGATTGTTTCATATATTTTTTCATATCTTTGTAACTTGCCTTGTCTTTTTTGTTATTTTTTATTTTTTTATCTACTTCTTTTTGTTTAAGAGAATTACCACAATTACAACGATAAGTAGCATTTTCGCCTTGACCAAATAAGGTCATTTTCTTATGACAAACTTCACAGCGTAAATTTGTTAATCTACTTACAACTTTTCTATTTTTACAAGATACATTAGAACATTTTAAAATTTTTGTTCCTTTATTATCAACTTCAAGCATAAAATTTCCACATTCATCACATTTTTTTCCACTTATGTTATCATGTTTGAATTTATCAGAACTAGATTTTATTTCTTCTATACACGTATTAGTATAGTTTTTTATATCTTTCAAAAATTTATCTTTAGACAGTTTATTTTTAGCAATAGTTTCAAGTTGCTTTTCCCACACAGCAGTTAATGATGGACTTTTTAATTTCTCAGGAACAAGATTAAGGAGTTGCTTAGCTTTATTAGTTGTCTTAATATTACCATTATCTAAAGATAAATAATCGTTCTTAAATAATTTTTCTAATATATCAGCTCTTGTCGCTACTGTTCCGATACCGTTAGTTTCTTTTAATATTTTACGTTCTTCATCACTATCAACATATTCGAATGGATTCTCCATTGCGTAAATTAATGTTCCTTCTGTAAAGTAACTTGGCGGAGTTGTCTGTTTTTTTATAATTGTTAAATTTTCAATTTTTTCATTCGTTATTTCTTTAATGGTATCATTTGATTTTTCTTCAAAAATTTTATAACCCAACTGTGTATTTATAATAGTTTTATTAGAAAATTGTTTCCCGTCCAATGTAAATGTATAATTAACTTCTTGATATTTATTATCCTCAAGTAAATTTTCCAAAAATCTTCGAACAACCAAATTATATATTTTTGTTTCCATGTCGCTTAAAATCATATAATTCGGTTTTTCTTCTGTCGGAATTATAGCGTGGTGATCACTTACTTTTGAGTTGTTTATAATTCTTTTCGTATTTATATTTTTTGTGGCTAATATTTTTTTTGCTACGTCGCCATAATCACAACCCATTACAGCTCTAAGTCTATCACTAATAGTATTCCCCATATCGCTAGTCAAATATCTACTGTCTGTTCGAGGATAAGTTAATATTTTATGCTTTTCATACAAACTTTGAACAATATTTAATGTTTGTTTTGGAGA
>CAMEOL010000145.1 GCA_945929765.1 uncultured Gemella sp. | reverse complement strand
TTGCTTCCTTTTATATCTCCTGAGCTACATGCTGAACCTCCAGATATATATATATTATTAACATCTAGGTAAGTTATTAATCTTTGTGCTTGGATATTTTTAAAATATAAATTTATAATATTAGGAAGAGAATTTTGTTGTTTACCATTAATTTCGAAATTTATATTGTTTTTGTTAAGATAATTTAAAAAATAATCTTTCTTTTTTTGTAAATCTTTGATGTTATTTATACTTCGTTCTAGACATTTTTGAAAGACTACGGCTCCAAATACGTCACTTGTCCCTGAGCGTAAACCTTTTTCTTGTCCGCCACCAACTATTAGTGGAGTCATGTTGTTATCTTTTGTATACAAAAATCCGAAATTATTTGTAGCTCCTATCTTATGTGCAGATGCAGAAGCAAAATCGACTCCAATTTTGTCTAAATCTATTTCTATTTTACCTAGTGCTTGAACGATATCGCTATGCACTAAGATATTGTGTTGTTTTGCTAATTTAACAACTTCGGCTATAGGTTGAATTACGCCTGTCTCATTATTGGCTAACATAATGGAAATTAGGATAGTATTATTTGAAATAAGTTTATTTAATTTTTCTAATTTTATTATTCCATCACTGCTTGTAGGAAGAGTAAGTATCTTGAATCCCAATTTTTCTAATTTTTCTGCACTTTCTTTTACAGAAGGGTGTTCAATGTCAGATATGATTATTTCTCCATTTTCAAAATTATTTGCAATATGATTAAAAACCATATTGTTTGCTTCTGTTCCTCCTGATGTGAAAATTATTTCATCTGCATTAACATTTAGGTTTTCAGCGATAGATAATTTAGAATTTGTTAGTAATTTATTGTTGAATTTTCCTAATTTGTGGTTACTACTAGGATTAGCATAGTTTTCTTCTAATAAAGTAATTACATCTCTAAAAATATCGAAATGTTTTTGAGAGCTTGCTGCATAATCTAAATAAATATTATTCACTATATCACTCCTCATAACGTTTATCATTATATTTTAACATATAATATCTATCAATAAAAGAGATAAGGGTGTATACAGTACCTTATGTTATATAGTAAATTACTTTAATCGTTAAAATACAGAATTAATTAAAGTTAGAAACAATGTTGAAATTGTTTTCATTATGTTGTATAATAATTTTATAAAATTAATATTTAAGGAGTAGTAATTATGGCTAAAATGTATTTAGAACCACAAGAAATTTACGAATACGCAGCCGAAAAAGGTAAATCTAAGGCTAATGCTAGTTGGCTTTATATGGTAGTTTTAGGTTTTTTAGGAGGTGCATTTATTAGTGTAGGGTACTTAGCCTACATAAGAATTGCAGGTACTTTTCCTCATGAGTGGGGCGGATTTGGTTCGTTTATAGGAGCAGCTGTCTTTCCTGTAGGATTAGCGTGTATTTTAGTAGGTGGTGGAGAACTTATTACTAGTAATATGATGGCTGTAGGAGCGGCTTATTTTTCTAAAAAAATAAATTTTGCAAAATTACTAAAAAATTATGTATTTATAACGTTTATGAATGTTATAGGGGCAGTTTTTGTAGCATACTTTTTTGGACATGTTGTGGGATTGACAGAAGGCGCAGTTCTGGAAAAGACTATCCATACAGCTGAAGCTAAGATTAATGCGACACCTCTACAGATGATTGTTTCTGGAATAGGATGTAACTGGTTAGTAAGTATGGGAGCATGGTTAGCTTTTTGTGCTAAAGATGTAACTGGTAAAATTCTAGGTGCTTGGTTCCCAGTAATGACGTTTGTTGCAATAGGTTTCCAACACGTTGTAGCTAATATGTTTGTAATACCTGCCGCTATGTTTGCAGGAGGGCATATTACTATGTTAGATTTTGGAACAAATATGTTGTTCGTATGGATTGGTAACTTATTAGGTGGAGCAGGAATGGTCGGAGGATTATACGCCCTTGCTTACCAAAAAAGAATATAAATAAAAAACT
This sequence comes from uncultured Gemella sp., assembly GCA_945929765.1. Lineage (GTDB taxonomy): Bacteria > Bacillota > Bacilli > Staphylococcales > Gemellaceae > Gemelliphila. The sequence goes on along the minus strand of CAMEOL010000145.1, from coordinate 1,423 downwards.
ACTAAGTTTCTAACTTTTAGGTGCTATTACCTTAAAGTTCAGAAACGTAGTAGTTTTTATTTTATTTTATTTTCCACTCCAAATATTTCTTTTATTAGCTTTTGCTTCGTTTTGTGCTTTAGTGTATTCAGGTAAATATCTAGTATCAGGTTCTTTTGCGTATTTTATTTCAGCTAAACCTTCTCTTAATAGTTGTTCGGCTACTAATTTTCCATCGGCATATACATAAGCTACAGCTCTATCGTAATGATCTTTCTTTTGATAAACATCGAACTCTAGTTCTACTTTTTTAGCATTTTTTAAAATTTCTTCATTACGTGCGCTTGCTTCTGGTCCATAAGGTTGGACAGCAGTATTTTCTTTTACTGTTTCGGGAGTATCTATCATTAAGTATCGTACTGTTAATTCTTGGTTATTAAATTTAACTTTAATTGTATCCCCATCTACTTTTCTAATGAATTGAACAGGGTATCTAGTTGTATCTCCCTTTATTTGAATTCCATTTATAGTATCAGATTTAGTAGTGGTATTATTATTTGATGATAATAATTTTCCTCCACCAAAAAGATAAATAACAATAACAATTACTATAGTGAAAATAGTAGTAAGTAATGAATATGTTTTTTTATTCATAATTATCCTCCAATATTTTTAGCTATTAAATATTACCACATAATTTAGAAATTTTCCAGTGATTAAAATTAATTAAACTTATATATATTGCATTTAATTTTTAAATAATGTATCATTAATTAAGTACATATTAGTTATAAGGAGAAAATATGCTAGAATTGAAGTTAAAAGATATTAATGATACAGAAAAATTAGCAAAGTTATTAGCTGAAATTGAAAACAAAAAAATGATTTTAACATTAAATGGTAACTTAGCAGCAGGAAAAACTACACTAACTAAGTTTTTAGCAAAACATTTAGGTGTAAAAGATAATGTAAATTCTCCAACATTTAACATTTTAAAAGAGTATGAAACGATCAATGGACATCTTTATCATATAGATGCATATAGATTAGAAAATAGTGAAGAGGATTTAGGATTCGAAGAAATTTTTTATGAAGATAATATATGCGTAATTGAGTGGGCAGAATTTATTGATGAGTTTTTACCTCGAGAAAGATTAATAATTTCTTTAGAAAATATAAATGAAAATGAAAGAAAAGTAGTAATAGAATCTGTTGGAGATTTCTACAATAATATTGAAAAGGAGATAGCGAATAGATGGTAGTCCTTGTAGTAGATGGTTCTAATAGTAATTTATCTATTTCTTGTTTCGAAAAAGATGCTCTGCTAGCTACTGTAAATTTAGAATGTCAAAGAAATTTATCTGAAATAATTTTAAATGAGATTGATAATTGTCTAAAAGAAGCAAATAGAAGTTTGTATGATTTAACCGAGATTGTTTCTACG
>CAMEOL010000144.1 GCA_945929765.1 uncultured Gemella sp. | reverse complement strand
GTATTTTTTACATCTCTTTTTTTCTTGAACTGACCCTCTTTTGGGTCAGCCCCATTTATTATACTTATCTTTCGTTTTATTAAATATTTTTTAATTAATATAGCTTTACTTTAATAGTTTATTATCATTATTTTGCAAGTTCTACTATTTTGGCACCTAGTAAATCTACAAGAACTACCGGTTTAACTTCTATTTGATGCCCAACTTTTCCTGCTGATATTACTATAGTTTCTACGTTATTGCATTTTTCATCGATAAATGTCGGAAATTGTTTTTTCATCGCAAATGGCGAACAACCTCCCTTAACATAGCCAGTAACTTTCGTTAAATCTTTTAATGGTAGCATACTTAATGATTTTAGTCCCGCAACTTTAGCAAGCTTTTTGAAATCTATATTATCTTCACTCATTATTACAGCTACAACATTATTTCCTTTTCCATCGGTAGTCAAAATTGTTTTGAAAACTTGTGTATACTCTTTTCCTATGATATTAGCTACTCCGACTCCCGTTCTTGCTTCTTCACTATCAGCATCAAATTCATAGTGATTATATGTTATATTATGCTCATCTAAAAATCTCATTGCATTAGTTTTTATTTCTTTTTTCTTTGACATTGATATCCTCCTTTCTAACCATTATAGTCATTTATTATTTCAAACAAATAACTTCTAATCTCATCGCTATTTCCATTTTTTACTAGATCGTTTAATTTTATTAACTTTTCATTTAATTTATGTTCATCAATAAGTAATGTTGTGTTTTTGAAAATCATTTTGTTATCCGTTTTTTCACTATTTTCATAATCTAGAGATAACTCTTCATACATCTTCTCACCTGGACGAAGCCCTATTTCTACTATGTCTATGTCTCGATAAGGTTCAAACCCTGATAGCTTAATTAAATTTCTAGCTAAGTCTATTATTTTTACTGGTTCGCCCATATCTAATAGGAATATTTCTCCAGAGCTAGCATAGTATCCAGCTTGTAATACTAATTGTGCCGCCTCTGGTATAGTCATAAAGTAACGAATAATATTTTTATCAGTTATAGTTATTGGACCGCCTTTTTTTATTTGCTCTTTAAAAATTGGTATTACTGAACCGTTTGAACCTAATACATTACCAAATCTAACAGCAGCAAATTTCGTTTTGTATTTATCCGCTTTTGATTGTAATATTATTTCTGTTAATCTCTTAGATGCACCCATTGCATTTGTCGGATTTACAGCTTTATCCGTAGATATCATAATAAATCTCTCTACTTGATATTCAATAGCTACGTCCATTACATTTTTTGTTCCAAAGACGTTGTTTTTTACCGCTTCTTGTGGTCGTCTTTCCATTAATGGCACATGTTTGTGTGCAGCAGCATGAAACACTACATCCGGTTGATATTTTTGAAATACTTGTTCCAAAGCAGATTTATCACGTATACTTACTATTTCTGATACAAAGTTTATTAATTCATATTGCTTGTCGTGAGATTTTTTGAAATCAAAATCACGTTCAAGCATATATAAAGAATTTTCATTAATATCTACTAAAACAATATTTTTCGGTTTAAAGCGAAAAACTTCTCGAGCTATCTGGCTCCCTATAGAGCCACCAGCTCCAGTTATTAAAATATTTTTGTTATAAATATAAGATTTTATTTCTTCTTGTTCTAATTGTGCAACCCCTCTACCAAGCAAATCTTCGATAGAAACATCATCTATATGATGTGTAATACTTTCTCCATCAACAAGTGATAGACCTGATTTCATAACTTTTACTTGCACGGCTTGACATTCTTTCAAAATGTTTAATATTCTATTTTTATCATCTTTACTTATAGACGGTATAGCTAAAAATACTAATTCTATATTGTATTGAGGTATTAATTTTATCAAATCATAAGTAGTACCTAATACTGCAACTCCATTAAGCATAGAGTTTTTTCTATTGTCATCTACCAATCCAACTACGTTAGCTTTAAATTTATTATTTTTGTTTAATTCTTTTAATAAGACATATCCTGCGTCTCCCGCCCCTATAATTAACGTGTTTTTGTAATTAATATTATGACGGTGGCGAACATTTTCTTGAATCGCACGATAAACTACTCTAACAAACATCATTCCTGCTATTATTAATAACGGAGCAAAAATCGTAAATCGTATATAAGAAAAGTTTTTAGGAAATGTTAGATCATATATAATTGTACAAATAAAATGAGAAACTAGTATAGCTACACATATATTAATTATTTCCTTAATACCTAAATACGACCATAATGCTTTGTTTGTTCCTGCAACTTTAAAAACAATTGCATATATAACCAATGAAATACCGATAAACAATAATATCTCATTTCCGAAATCTCTTAGCATTTCTGTAACATAATTCGTCCTATCTAAGAGTATTGCTAATAAAGTACCCATTGCAACAATAGCTAGATCTAGCATCATTATTAATTTAAATCGGTGGTTTAAATATATTTTCGAACCAAATAATTTGTCCATAGTCCCTCCTCAATTGCTATATAAATTTTACCACAACAATAAATAATATTCAAACTAGCTTATGCTAAGTAGTGTTGGGATTACTATTAGTGTCCCCTATCAATAATAAAATTATCCTTTTCTAATATAAAATTTATATATCGAAATTAATAGTTATAAACTATTAGTAACCTTATGATCTGCAATATAATATATTATTTATCAAATATCTAATATATATGATATGTTATAAAAAATAAGTTGTAGTTTATTAAAACAAAATAAAAATATACTTGATAAAAGTATACTAGAAATAACAAAATATATTGCAAAAGATAGTAATTATTTAGAAGATGAAGAAGTTTTTTTGAATTTCTGCAAAGGATTAAAAGGGAAACGTCAATATTCTTATGGTGGAGATTTTAAAATAGCAAGAGAAAAATTAAAAAATGTAGAACTTGAAGATTACTGCTTTAAAGATGAAAATGAATGGTATTGGTTAATCACAAAGAATAATAAAAAGTATTTAGAAGAAAAAGAATTATATATATATTTAAAAGAATTAATATAAGCTATTTTATTTAAATAATTAATTAAATTATTGACTTAATTGATTATTCGTGTTAATATAAAACTATACTAATACAGATTTCTAAAAAAGAGGTACTTTGTGATTTATTATATATTAGGATTTAACATTATAGCTATTTCTTTAATTTCAGTAGTATTATATCAGAAGTATTTTAAAAAGAAAAATTATTCTGAAAATTCTTTTATAAAAATTATTATAAGATTATTTTCTTTATAATATAAAAAAGGGTCTGTCATAAGTTTTGTGTATAGACTCAATTTAGTATAAAATATTTAATTATTTCATTGGCATTTTTTTGCTTAGAGATATTTAAGATTTTTTAGTGTCTATTGTCAAGGGTTTACCCATAGGGCTTGCCCTTGA
>CAMEOL010000143.1 GCA_945929765.1 uncultured Gemella sp. | reverse complement strand
CGAATGGGATGTTATAGATTTTATATCAGCAGGAGCGAGTGCAGTAGCGGTAGGAACTGCTAACTTTACAGATCCATACATTTGTCCAAAAATTATAGATGCATTACCAAAAGCACTTGATGAACTAGGAGTAAATCACATTTTAGAATTAAAAGATAGAGCTTGGAAAAATTAATAATTGAAGAATATAACTACAAAGAAATTAAAAATTTTAATAAAGGAGATTTTGCAATGACATTAAAACTAGAAAGAGAAGTAATAGTAGCGTTAGATTTTCCGACATTAGAAGAAACATTAGAATTTTTGGATAAATTTGAAGAAGATAAGCCGTTTGTAAAAGTAGGTATGGAATTGTATTTACAAAATGGACCAGTAGTATTAGAAGAAATAAAAAACAGAGGGCATAAAATATTTTTAGATTTGAAACTACACGACATTCCTAATACAGTTTATGGTGCTGCAAAAGGTTTAGCAAAATTTGGTGTAGACATTTTAACTGTTCATGCAGCTGGTGGCGAAGAAATGTTACGAGCTGCTAAGCAAGGGATGATAGATGGAGGAAGTTTAAATACAAATGTCATTGCGATAACTCAGCTAACGTCAACTTCGGAAGAAAAAATGAAGAGTGAACAGCTAATTAATGTATCACTAGAAGAAAGTGTTATAAATTATGCAAAAATCGCAAAAAATGCAGGTTTAGATGGAGTAGTATCTTCTGCACATGAAGTTAGCAAAATTACAGAAAGTTGTGGAGAGAAATTTCTAAAAGTTACTCCGGGAATTAGATTAGCTACAGATTCTGTAGGTGACCAAAAACGAGTAGCAACGCCATCATTAGCAAAAGAACTAGGGTCAACGCACATAGTAGTAGGAAGACCTATTACGAAAGCAGAAGATGTCGTAGCAGCATATAACAAATTCAAAGAACAATTTTCAAAATAAAGGAGAACAATAAATGACAAACTTAGGTCAAGAAATTGCAAAAAATTTATTAGAAATAAAAGCAGTAGAGTTACGTCCGAATGACTATTTCACATGGACATCAGGTATAAAATCACCTATATATTGCGATAATCGTCTTACAATGTCTTATCCAACTGTACGTAAAATTATAGCTAACGGTTTAGTAAGTTTAATAAAAACTCATTTTCCAGATGTAACTGTAATAGCAGGAACAGCAACAGCAGGTATACCTCATGCAGCGTGGGTGGCAGACATCTTAGAGTTGCCGATGAGCTACGTTCGTGATTCTAAAAAGAAACACGGAAAAACGAATCAAATCGAAGGACGTGTAAGTTCAACTGATAAAGTGGTAGTCGTTGAAGATTTAATTTCTACTGGTATATCATCTATTAATGTAGTGAAAGCATTAGAAGAAACTGGTTGTGAAGTATTAGGTGTAGTAGCTATCTTTAGTTACTTAATCAACAAATCAAAAGTAGCATTTGAAGAAGCTAACGTTCCTTTATTCACGCTGACTAACTACGATTTATTAATTACTGAAGCAAGTAATCAAGGATACATAAAAGAAGAAGATATAAAAGAATTAGTAGCTTGGCGAGATAAATTATAAAAATAGCTATGGTAAAATGAGATAAAAATAAGTGGGAGCAACTCAAAAATCGATTTAGAATAGTTGCTCCCACATTATTTATTTATTTTTGAATTATTGGCTCTCTGTAAAATTAGTTGGCAATATTTTTCTGCAACGGTCAACCGCTGAATAAGAATATTACACTTTATTTTTAAAACAACCGTATTTATTAAACAGCTAAGTTATTTTCGAGAATACTACCACTATTTACGTATGGCTAATAAAGTATTTAAAATTTATTTACATTTATTTTTTATATTGATCTTAGCATTTTAATGGTTGTTATATTCTATATTTTCTATTGCCACAAAAACGTGGTCTATTCCATATTTATCTTTTAATATTTTTTTAATTTGTTCTACTATTACATAATCATTTTTGTTATAGTCTTCAAGTAAGATATGCATGGCTGCATTAGTTTCTTCATCGTTAGTATTCCATACGTGTAATTCGTGAATATTAGCCACATTATCAATTTTATAAATTTCTTTTCGAATTTCGCTAATATTTATATTAGAATAATCCATAAGAATTAAAAATGCAGTTTTTGTTATTTTGTAACCACCTTTGAACAGGATAACGCTTATAATAATACTCATAATAATATCTACGATAACATAACCTGTGAAGTATATTGTTATTGCAGAAATAATAACACCGATAGAGTTAATTAAATCTCCGATAAAGTGCCATAGAGCACTTTGAACATTAAGATTATTTTCTTCTTTTATGCTATTGTGTAATATTAAAGTAGTCACAATATTAAAAATTAATCCGACGACGGCTATTCCGCCCATAGCTTTAAGATCTATAGGTTGGGGGTTTAACATTCTTACGAATGCCTCAAAAACAATATATCCTGATATTACGATAAGAACTACTCCATTGAGAAATGCAGTGATAATTTCTAAACGTAAATACCCGAATGTGAAATTATCGTTAGGTTTTTTTGCAGAAAAGTAGATTGCTATTGCACTGCCAGCTAAAGCAAGAACATCAGAGAACATATGAAACGAGTCTCCTACTAGAGCTAGTGAATTAGAAATAATACCTCCTATTAATTCTAATAATGCGAATGCAAAAGTTAATGTTAGAATAATATAGACAGTTTTTTTAGATTTTTGTTGTTTCTTGTAATGTTTTATATGGTGATAATTTTGTGAAATTTTACTCATTAATTGCTCCTTGAAATAATATATTTGTATTATAATCTTAGGGAAGATATTTAGCAAGCTAATGAGAATTAATTTCAAGTGCCGATTTATAAGGTTTGGACAAAAAATCACCCTTTATTTTAAATAAAGGGTGGCTAACTTGCATGAGTATTATCTATTATTTTTTAATCCGGTATTAATAAATTTAATAGCAATATAAATGTAATATACAGAAAATAATGTAGCTATTGTTATAAATATAGGGTTATATACAATATTAGACATATCAAAAGTAGAAGTTGATTTACTTGCACGAAGTCCTGATATACTAAATAATATTACTGAAATTACTATAATTATTGTGCTAAATAGAACAACTGTTAGTTTTTTGTTCATATAAATTCAGCTCCTTTGCTATTTATATTGTTATATATAGAAATAATTAGATAATACTCCACAAGAAATTTTATTACGTACAACAATATATATGATAACTATAATAATTATACCATATCATCTTAAAATGATAAATTATTTGTCGGGGCTGACCCAAAAGTAAAATCAACGAAAAAAAGAGATGCAAAAGGCATCTCTTTTTTTAATATAAAAAATAATCATCTCATGCTATAATTGTAATATACCACCAAAACAAAAAAGGAGATGATTAAATTGAGTAACAAAGTTACCTATAAAAATT
>CAMEOL010000142.1 GCA_945929765.1 uncultured Gemella sp. | reverse complement strand
TTAAGTTTAAAATATTAAACAAAAATAACTTAATATTTTGTCCAACTTTTTGGGTTCAGCTCCATTTCGTTCTATTTGGATGTTTTTTTAAATAAGGGGAAATTAGAGAATCTCAAAATAAGATAGTCTAAAACATTTTGTATGAAAAAACACACATTATTTTCTATATTAATTTTTTATATTAAGATATTTTAACATTATGTTAATTTTTTTACAGTTAATATTAAATTATTAAGTAATGTGGGAAAATCTGACGACATAATCTCTAAAATGCGTTAGAAAATCTAACATTTATTACGATGTTAGTAGTTTTAGTGTTATAATGATAAAAAATAAAAATTAGGAGTGATTTTATGTCAGATAAAATTTTAGATTCTTTAACGATCATAAATGATTTTATGTGGACATATTTTTTAATTGGGTTAGTAATTGTAACAGGTATTTATTTTACTTTTAGTACTAGATTTGTACAATTTACATTCATAAAAGAAATGTTCAGATTAATAACAGAAAAGCCTAGTGAAACTAAAGATGGGGAGCAAAAAGGTGTATCAGCTTTCCAAGCGTTTACGATATCAGCTGCTTCTCGTGTAGGAACAGGAACAATAGCAGGAGTAGCTATAGCAATTGCACTAGGAGGACCAGGATCAGTATTTTGGATGTGGGTAATGGCACTTTTTGGAGGAGCTTCGTCTTTTGCAGAGTCGGCATTAGCTCAAGTATATAAAGTAAAAGATCGTAAAGGTGTATTCCGTGGAGGTCCGGCATATTATATGGAGAAGGGGCTAGGCCAACGTTGGATGGGGGTGCTGTTCGCTTTTGTAATTTCTATTACTTATGGATTTGCATTCAACTCTGTTCAGACTAATACGATAGCTCAGTCTTTAGCAATATACAATATTGATTCAAAAGTTGTAGGTATTGCGTTAGCAATCTTAACAGTTTTTGTAATTTTTGGAGGAGTAACAAAAATAGTTAAGATTACACAGTGGCTAGTACCTGTAATGGCTGTAATTTACCTTTTTATAGTTCTAGTTATTATGATTATTAACTTTGATAAAATACCGATGCTAATAACTACTATTTTCAAATCAGCATTTGGGCTAGAGCAAGTAGGTGGTGGAGTTATTGGAATGGGAACAGCTGTTCTTCTTGGAGTAAAACGTGGAATGTTCACTAACGAAGCGGGATTAGGATCAACACCAAATGCGGCAGCAACTGCTGATAGTTCACATCCAGCAAAACAAGGATTGATTCAAACATTAGGAGTTTATTTTGATACTTGTTTAGTATGTACAGCTACAGCATTTTTAATTTTACTATATCCAGGTTTAGAATTTGGAAGTGGCAAAATGCAAGGTATCCAATTAACGCAAGCGGCACTTACTTCACAAATAGGAAGTGTAGGAACAATATTTTTAATAGTAGCCATTTTCTTGTTCGGATATAGTTCAGTAATAGGAAATTACTACTACGGAGAAACTAATATTCAATATTTAATTCCAAAAAAATGGGCAGTAAATATTTATAGAGCGTTATGTATACTTTTTGTTTATTTAGGAAGTATAGCAGACTTGAATTTAGTTTGGGGAGCTGCTGATGTAACTATGGGTGTTATGGCGACACTTAACTTAGTAGCTATTGTTGGTTTATCAGGAGTTGTTTATGCGGTATTAAAAGATTATGTAAAGCAATATAAACAAGGAAAAGATCCACATTTTTATTTAGATAATTTACCAATAAAAATTGATAATGCAGAATGTTGGGAAAATAAACCAAAAGAAGAAAAATAATAAGTTATTATAGTTTCCATAAAAATTATATGGAGTAACTAGAAAGTTATTATATGTTTTGAGTGATTCAAAATTTAGTTTTTTTACTAGATTTTGATCACTCTAATTTTTTTTATTAGAACAAAATACATTATACTTTTAGAAAGCACTTTAAAAAAATTATATTTAGCTGTAAAATAGAAGTATAAAGGTGGGATAATATGGTGAAAATCAAAAAAAAGGATAAAAGTGAAAAATTACAACATTCTTCACTTTTAATAGACGGTATATTAGTTGGTATCTTTGCAGGTGTAGTAGGGCTATTTTATAGATACTTAATAAGTTTAAGTGAGAAAGTTATTTATTTTTTCGAATATAAAATTGATAATTCGTTAATTTGGACAATTATGTTATTGTTCTTTCTTGTAATGGTGGGATTTATTTCTGCAATTATGGTAAAAAAAGAACCATATTCTGCAGGTAGCGGTATTCCGCAGGTTACAGCGGAGGTTACAGGTAGGATAACAACAAATCCACTTAAAATTATTATTTACAAAATATTAGGTGGTTTTTCTGCAGCATTAGGAGGACTTTCTTTAGGGCGAGAAGGACCATCAATCCAACTAGGGGCTATGGCAGGAAAATATGTATCCCAAATATTAAAAAGGGACAGTATAAAAGAAAATTATTTAATTACTTGTGGAGCAAGTGCAGGGCTTTCGGTAGCATTTAATGCCCCTCTGGCAGGAGTTTTATTTTCTATCGAAGAAATCCATAAAAATGTTTCTAAAAAATTAATAGTTAGTTGTTTTAGTGCCGCTGTTGTAGCAGATGTTCTTAGTCAATATGTTTTTGGAGTAGGCGCAACGTTTGAGTTTCCAAGTATAGAGTATATAAAATTAAGCAATTATTTTTATTTCATATTATTGGGAATATTTTTAGGTTTGTGCGGCACACTTTATAATGTATTAATGAAAAATTGTTATTTTTATTATAATAAATTAAATTTGCCTTTAATACTTCGTCCACAAGTTGCAATTTTAATTTCTTTCTGTATGTTTTTAATGTTTCCTATTGTATTAGGAAGTGGACATAATTTAGTAGAAAAATTATTAATTACAAATTATAGCTTATTATTTTTATTGTTGTTATATGTAATTAAAATGATTTTTTCTTTAATTTCATTTACTTCAGGGGTAGCAGGGGGGATATTTCTTCCTATCCTAGTTCAAGGAGCTATTTTAGGTTCATTTTTTAGTAAATTAATTTCAAGTGATAATATAGCGTTGTATATAATATTAGCCATGGCAGGTTATTTGACAGCTGTTGTAAGAAGTCCATTAACCTCAATAGTTTTAATTTTTGAAATGACACAAAAATTGAATTATTTTTTACCATTAGCAATATGTTGTTTAGCAGCATATTTTACAGCAAATATTTTAGGAACTAAGCCGGTCTATGAATATTTGTTAAATAATTTGTTAGCAAAAGAAAAAGTGATTATCAATGATGAGACGGAGATAGAGATAGAATTAACTATTGAGGCTGATAATAAAAATATTTATAAGAAAATAAAAAATATAAATTGGGGTGAAGGTGTTTTTGTTGCGAATATTGAAAGGAATGGCAAAAATATTATCCCAAAAGGAGAAACGCAACTACAATTAAATGATAA
>CAMEOL010000141.1 GCA_945929765.1 uncultured Gemella sp. | reverse complement strand
AATGTACATTTTTATTTTGAATTTTTTTGACATATTTAGATTGACATTTACACTAGTGTAATATAAAATATATAAATCATTATGTATTAACCTTTCTAATTGTACAATTTCATTATTATACTCTCTTACAACTTTTATTACAAATTATTTGACTAATCAATAATACAAGAAGAATTATAGTCACTTCTATGTTATTATAAACATAAAAGTGACTAGTATTTATTTATTATCCATAAAATGATACATGAACGTGATCGTAATGATTTTCAGTTACACTTCCTCTGTCTGGCATTGGATTCCAAGTGTTAGCAGGTCCGTATATATTAGGAACTGGTGCCCAGAATTTTTGTTTCCAAATAATGTAACTAACCCCCTTAGATTTTGCATTTGCTATAGTGTAAGCAGCTATTTGATCTCCTAAAGCCGAATTAACAGGTACCATAAAATCAATTGCTAATCCTTTCCCATGATCTTGCGGATCTCCAGGTCTATACCCAGAAAAAGATGTAATGTTAAATTTGTTTGCAATTTCCATTTTAAATGCAGCGACATTTTGACGTAATCCTGTATTATCAAATTTAACAACAGATTTTTGTGTAGTAGTGTTTATATTATTATTTGTATTTGTTGTAGTAGTTTTTTGATTAGTTTTTGTTGCGGATGAATTATTAGTTTGTTTTGTAGTATCTTTATTTGCTTGCACAGTTGATGTATTAGTATTTTTTTTATTTACTGTATTTTGAGTTGCTCCATTAACAATTAAATTTTGTCCTACCCTTATTATATTAGGGTTTGTAATTTTATTTAATGAAACTAAGGTATCAACAGTAGTGCCAAATTTCTTAGCTATACTTGACAAAGTATCACCAAAAGATACAGTGTAATTACCTGTTGTAGCAGCTTTAGCAACTTCTCTAGAAGAAGATTGATAAGATAATTTATCTCCAGGAAAAATAAGACTCCCTTTTAAATTGTTATCTTTTATTAATTGATCGACAGTTGTCCCATTTTTTAGTGCTATCGACCATAATGTATCTCCAGATTTAACTGTATATGTATCAGCATCAGCGAACATATGAAAACTTGTTACTATAGTAGTAAGAATTGCTCCACTTGCAATTATTTTATGTAGTTTTGACATGTATTTCTCCTTAAAATAAGTATAATAATTTTATATAACGAATAATATTACTAACTAGAAGTATTATTATTATTTACTTATTCTAATATATATTCTTATATTAATCAATAGTTGTAAATATTTTGTAATATAATATAAAGCAATTAGAAATATTATGAAATTTTCTCATAGTATAATAATTTTAAAATATATAAAAACACATAGAAATATGATTTTTTTTTATATCATTCGTATTTCTATGTGTTAAGTTTTATTTGAAATTATTTTATTAAGAAATTTCTAGTCTTTCTTTTGCAGTTTTAACAGCTTCTTTAGTCGTATAAAAAATTCTATTTTCACCTACTGTATCTAGTATACCTTCTTGTTTTAACATAATATACACCCTAGGCGGAATGTGAGATAAATAAACATAATATCCTGATGATTGTAATTTTTTTATAGAATTATGTAAAATTTCTACTGCTGTTATGTCTATAACAGGAAGAAAATGCATATTAAAAACAATTATCTTAGTTTCTTCTTTAAATTTACGACATATAACGTTATCGAGAACATTTACAGCACCAAAGAATAAAGGTCCTTTGAAAGTTAATACTGTTACTTCAGGACAGTCGTCTGTTCTATCGGTTTCTTCTATTGCCTCAGTTTGAATAGACATTTGTCTTATGAATAGTAATATAGCTAAAATTACACCTACTTCTACTGCAACGGTAAGATCTAAGAAAATTGTAAGTAACATAGTTAATATTAAAACTATCGATTCTCCAGATTTTGTTTTAATTAGTTTCCATACATGGTGGCGTTCTGACATATTAAAAGCAACTCTCATCAAAATAGGTGCCATTGCTGCTAGAGGTACATAACTAGCTAAAGGTGACAAAATAAGAACACATAGTAACACAACAATTGCATGAACAACGCCCGAAATAGGTGTTACAGCTCCACTTTGAATATTAGTTGCTGTTCTAGCGATTGCTCCGGTAGATGGCATCCCGCCAAAAAACGGTGTAAGGATATTAGCTAATCCTTGACCTACTAATTCTTTATCTGGATTCATTTTTGTATTTGTCATAGTATCAGCAACTGAAGCTGATAATAGAGATTCTAATATTCCTAAAAATGCAATTGTAAAAGCAGGAGCCAAGTAATTACTAAAACTAGATAAATCTATGTTGAGCATATTAAATTGAGGCAAACTTCTTGGTAATTCTCCAAACGTACTTCCTATAGTAGATACTTTATTAGGGAAAATAAAAGTTGCTACTAATGTTGGTACTATTAACGCAGTTAACAATATAGGTAATTTAATTTTAAATTTTACTAATAAATAGATTGTCAAAAAACCTATTAAAGCTGTAATAACAGCATAGATATTAGTATTATGTATTTGTTTTGATAGCTCAACTATATTTTGATGAAAATGAGGCATTTTTTTGTATGATATACCTAAAAATTCATCTATTTGATCTGTAAATATAACTACCGCAATTCCTGCAGTAAATCCTATAGTTACAGAAATAGGCATAAATTTAATTATTCTACCTACTTTAAATATAGAAAGCAATAACATCATAACTCCGGATATAAATGTAGTAATAAGTAAACCTTCATATCCATATTGAAATAAAACTGCTGAAACTACAGGAATAAACGCTCCTGTAGGTCCTGCTATTTGGAATCTAGATCCTCCGAATAAAGAGACTAGAGTTCCTGCTATTATAGCTGTATACAATCCGATAATTGGAGCTAAACCACTAGCTATAGCAAATGCCATAGCTAAAGGAACTGCTACTATTCCTACCGTTATCCCTGCAGATATATCTTTTTTTAATGTCTGAGTAGACATATCTCTAAATCGTTCATCTATAAATTTCATAATATCTCCTGAATTTTCTAAAATTAAAGTAAAAAACTATCTAAGAAGAACTTAGATAGTTTAAAGTTTATTTCTATTATTATACACGTTGCACTTTTCCAGATTTTAAAGCACGAGCTGAAACCCAAACTTTTTTAGGTTGTCCGTCTACTAAAATAGTAACTTTTTGTAAGTTAGCTTTAAATCTTCTTTTTGTAGCGTTCATCGCATGTGAACGAGTATTTCCTGAACGAGCTTTACGTCCAGTTACGTAACAAACTTTTGCCATGAATTAATCCTCCTTTTGGAAATAGTTTATTCATAACATTTACTACATACACAAATAAAAGTATAACATATTATCACAGTAAATTCAATACTTTTTATAGTAATAAAAAATGAAAATGTTCTCTAAAAGATATTCATTAAAGTTGTAATATTATGCTCGGGAGTTTGACAGTTGTTAAAAGAAAAAAGTTTAACAAAAGTTAATCTTACGC
>CAMEOL010000140.1 GCA_945929765.1 uncultured Gemella sp. | reverse complement strand
AGATGTTGTAGTAGCAGCTACTGCAAAGAATATTGATTTTATTGGAGATATAGAACTAGATAATTTAACAGAAGGTCAAGAATTTATACGTAGAGAAATATTAAGATATAAAAATAATATAGATAGTAATTTGACTTCTTTTATTGTGAAGAAGCAATTTTTAAATATATATAATTTACGCTTCAATAATGATTTACTACTAGGAGAAAATATTTATTTTAAAATTAAAGTTTTTGACTTGGCAAAAAAGATAGATTTTGTAAAAGATAGTAGTTACATAAGTAAGTTCAAGAAAGAAAAACATGAAAATAAAACTATTGAAGAATCATATATAAACCGAAAATTAAATTATATAAAAAAGATTGAAGAATTCGGTGTTGATTTATCTTATAGTGATGAAATTTATTATTTATGTGGATATTTATTGGTAGAATTGGCATATTATACCGATAGTGAAAATCTTAAAAAAAATATACTTAATGAAATAAAAGATAAAATTAATTATTTTAAATACGACAGTTTTGGTAGAAAGTTGTTATTACGATTTTCTCCAAGTTTATTTGTAAAATCAGCATTATCGGAAAGGGAAATTTAAAATATGAGGAAAATATTACACAATATTTTTGCGTATACTTTCATATGCCTATTTTCTTTAGCATTGATATGGATAACTTTAGCTCCGTTTGTATATGAAAGAATATTAAATCCTATTGTACTTTTAGTAGGAGTACCGGTAGCTTTAATGTTGTTGTTAACTATAGTTAAGAAGATATTAAACGCAGATAACGAAAAGTTAACAAAATATAAAAAAATAATATTAGCAGTTTATGTTTTGTTTCAAACTATAATTTTATCTATGGATACTTTGAATTTCTCTGACGGAGCAGAAATAGAAAATGAAGCTCATTATATGCTTAATTATGGACGTTTTTCTGGAGAAAGATATTTCTTAGTCTATCCGAATAATATAAGTCCGACCATTATTCTTTATTGGATTTATCGTATTGCAAATATCCTTAATATTAGCGAAGTTTTTACTTTGCATTTGTTTTGTTTTGTAGTAACGAGTTTAACAATATTGTTAACTTATAAGACTGCAGGTAAATTGTTAGATAGACCAAAACAATTAGTAGTTTTATTATTGATGGTTATTTATGTTCCTTTCCAAATGTATAGCTTGTTCTACTACTCAGATACTTTAATG
The DNA here is from genome assembly GCA_945929765.1 of uncultured Gemella sp. Lineage (GTDB taxonomy): Bacteria > Bacillota > Bacilli > Staphylococcales > Gemellaceae > Gemelliphila. The sequence goes on along the minus strand of CAMEOL010000140.1, from coordinate 2,303 downwards.
GTCGGCATAGTCGCATTAATTATGTATGTCCTTATTCCGTCTGATGGAAGTTTTATTTTTAGAAGTAAACATATCATTGCGGTTGCATTAATAGTGGCATTTGGTTGGAATTTGCGTTCTAACATTATATTAGTTATTCCGGCGCTAATTATATATTTAGCATTTTTTAAATGGTACAAAAAAATAGCACTACTTTTAATTTCTTTTGCGATATCATTCGTTTTATTTGGAAAAGGATTTGATATGCTGTGGACACATTACGGATTTTTTACTGATGAAGGGTATAAATTTCCTATGTTACACTGGGTAATGATGGGAATGAGTATTCAAGGAGGAAGTTATAATTGGCAAGATTTTCAATTTACCTATCTAAGTCAAGATAAAACATACGATGACCTTTCGTTGTTTTTCAACAGAATTATACATCGTCCTATATTTTTAAATTTAGTTGTTTTTGTTTTGAAAATTAGAGGTAATTGGAGTGATGGAACAATTAATTATACGAATGGGACTAGAGCTCTTAGAGAAGGTGATGGTTTTTTATGGCAACTATTCTATGGAAGTAATAATAGTATTTTTATATATAGTTCGCAGATGATTTATGCAGTAATAATATTTATGATGGTGTATTATATGTATAAACGTCGTAAAGAATATATAACATCTGTATTTTTATTCCAAATAATTATTTTCGGTGTTTTTATGTTCCATTTAATATGGGAGGCCAAGCCTAGATACGTTTATGCGTGGATGCCGATAATATTTATTTTAGCAGCTAAGGGGATGTTTATATTTATAGAACAAAACAAAAAAACTATTTTTGATGCTCACAAGAAAAAACTATTAGTAATCTTTGGGATTGTGTTTTCTATACAGTTAGTGTCAGATAGTTTTTTAAGGCCAAGTTATTCTATGAACTTAGATTATGATTCTCGAGTTATTAACGGTATAAGTATTTATGCAACGGATAATTATTTACGTGATGGTATTATACGTGTTAATTCAGAAACAGAAGTAGAACAAACGTTTAAAGCAACAATGAACTTTAACTATGTTAGGGGATATATTTCTTCTTATGACGAGAATAACAATTCAAAATATAAAGTTCAGATAATAGATAAAAAGACTAATGAAGTAGTTAGAGAAAAAACTTTTATTTATCGAGAGTTATATTGGGAATTACCATTACAAACATATACTTTACGTTGGTATTTTGATTATTTACCAGAAGGAGAATATTCAATAAAATTTTCACAAATAGAAAATGATAATAATGGAAGTATAGTAATATCGAGTGTGCCTAACGAGATGCTTGATATGTATACTAACGGAAAACTATATGTTAACGGTAATGATCAGAATAGAAAAGACTTAGCTCTTCAAATTGGAAGGCGTCATGAAAAACTTTGGTGGTACTAAAATTATGTGCAGAAAATATAGTTATTTTAAATATAACGTTTTTAATTTAAAATAGGTATATATCTAAATGTTAAAAGGATACCATATAGGCTAATTTATAAAAAGAAAAAATGTGAAGATTCTAATGTTATACTGACTTAACAAAAATAAAATTTGTGAACCATTATGGTAGTAGTTAGTTATAAGTCTTATTAGAACTTCACATTTTTATGTTTTTATCTACCAGTTACTAAATAACGGGAAAACTTTGAGGATAGAGATAAAATATTGCTAAATATGTGATTTTATGCTATTATATGGAAATGAATATCTTAAATGGAGGATAGTATGTCAAAAATAACAAGAGAGCAAATTGAGCATATAGCTCACCTTGCTAGATTAGAAATTAAAGAAGATGAAATAGAAGGATTTACAGCGAAAATGGAAGAAGTAGTTACTTTAGTAGAAAATCTTGCAGCTGTAAATACTGACGACGTTAAACCAACGTATCACGTATTAGATTTGGTTAATGTGTTTAGAGAAGATGTTGCCAAAGAAGGTCTTAATAGAGAAGAAGTACTAAAAAATGCTTACGAGCAAGAATCAGGACAATTTAAAGTTCCTACTATTATTGAATAATAAGGAGAAAATTGATGAATTTCATGTATGAATCAATAGAAAGTTTAGAAACTAAACTTAGAAATAAAGAAGTAAAGCCATCAGAATTAGTAAAAGATTCTATAGCTAGAATAAAAGAAACTGATGACAAGATTGGATCGTTTATTACGGTTACAGAGGAATTAGCTTTAGAACAAGCTAAAGTTTTAGATGAGCGTCAAGCTAATGGAGAAATTACAGGTAAATTATTTGGTATTCCTATGGGAATTAAAGATAATATTGTAACA
>CAMEOL010000139.1 GCA_945929765.1 uncultured Gemella sp. | reverse complement strand
TTGTGCTTTATTTTGGACTAATTTTCCCTTTTGGGTCAGCCCCATTTATTATACAATCCCCTAATTAGTCGTCTATTTCTTCATAGACACTTAGGTGGTTTTCGACTTTTAATAATTTTTCCTCTTATTTTCTACCGTAACTTCTCTTAAAAAGTTTTTCTTTTCTCCTGTTAATTCTTCTTTTAACATTCTCCACTGCCAGTTGTCGCTCGACGTTCCTGGTGTATTCATACGTGAATTATTATCTTTATTTAATAAATCTTGCATAGTAATAATTACTATATTACTCACTGATTCAAAAACTCCTTTTATAATATCTTCTACAATATTTTCTCTATTGTTATTATCGAAATATTCTGCTACTTCTAGTTTCTTTTCATCAGATAAATTTTCAAACCAAGATTTTGTAGTTTCGTTATCGTGCGTTCCGATATAGGCAACACTATTTTTTATATGATTGTCTAATAAATAAGGATTATTAATATTTCCATCAAATGCAAATTGCACTACTTTCATTCCAGGGAATTTTGTTTCTGCTAAAAGTTGTTCAGTTTTTTCATCAATAACTCCTAAATCTTCTGCAATAATAGGTAACGCACCTAATTCTTTTTCTATAGTATTAAATAAGTCAATGCCTACTCCTTTTTTCCATTCTCCAGTAAGTGCTGTTTCACTTCCATTTGGTATTTGCCAAAATTCAGAAAATCCTTTGAAATGGTCAATACGAACTACATCATAAAGTTCAAAATTTTGTTTTAGACGTTCTATCCACCACGAAAAGTTATCTTCTTTTTGTTTTTCCCAGTCATAAATTGGATTTCCCCAAAGTTGACCAGTAGGACTAAAGCCATCTGCTGGAACTCCTGCTATAAATTCTAATTCTCGTTCTTCATTAAGTTTAAATAATTCGCTATTAGCCCACATTTCCACACTATCTTTTGACACGTAGATAGGCATATCGCCAATAATTTTTATATTATTTTCGTTTGCATATTTTTTTAATTGTTGCCATTGTTTAAAGAAAAACAGTTGAGTAACTTCATAATAAGCTATTTTATCTTTTAATTTTGGTAAATATGACTCTAAAGTTTCTGCATCTCTTTTTACAACTTTTTTATCACTCCAATTTTCTAGTGCTTCATTATTAAAATATTCTTTGAATGCCATAAATTCAGCAAAATCTTTTACCCAAATATTCTCTGTTTTAAAATTCTCTAGTAATAGTAAATTTTCTTTTTTCGTTAAAAAATTAGTTACTGCTTTTTCTAAAATAGGCCTTTTATTGTAATAAATTTTTTCATAATCTACTTTTTCTAAATTATTACCAAAATTTACATTTTCATAATCTTCTTTCGACAATAAACTCTCTTCTGCAAGTAAGTCAAAATCAATAAAATTAGTATTTCCTGCAATTGCAGAAAAAGACTGATACGGAGAATCTCCATAACTTGTTGTTGTTAATGGTAAAATCTGCCAATATGTTTGTTCTGTTTCGACTAAAAAATCTACAAAATTATATGCTTCTTTCCCAAATGTTCCTATTCCTACATTACTCGGTAATGAACTTATATGCATCAATATTCCACTACTTCTTTTATTTAACATAATAAATCCTCTTTACACTTCAAATTTTTTAAATAGTCGTTTCCTTCTTCTCTATTTTTTAAAATAATTATTTTTTTATCTTTATATTTTTTTAATAAATTAATTATATTCGGTCTAGTAGTATATCCAAAATTCTTAACAAATTCAACTAAGTCATCGTCTATTTCACATTCTACAAAAGGAATATCATCTCTTTCTTTTCCAACTCTATCTTTTATCCCTTTCAAACAAATATCTGTAGGATAGTCAAGAAAAAAAACTATATTACATTCTTTTATTCTTAATTCAATGGTAGATCCGTAATTACCATCAATTATCCACTCTTTTTTCTTAATAACTTCTAACATTTTTTGTCGAAATAATGTTTTATCTATAGTTGTTTTATTTTCCTTCCAATTCAACATATCTAAGTGATAAATTGGAATTTTTGTAATATTGTGTAAAATTTTAGAAAATGTACTCTTTCCACTCCCTGGACATCCTATAACAATAACTTTCATTAATTCCTCCCAAAAAAAAGATAAGAATACTACGTATCCCTATCTTACTTTATTATAATACTATATTTTAACTAACACCTTATCGTAATATATTTTATCACAATTACATACAAAGTCAATAAGTTGTTTAATCCGTAACATGCACTAAAATAAATTCATTTATGCATACAAAAAAACATATTGACATTCAGATTTGTAGTAATTATAATAAATATGTAAATAGTTTATAGTTATACAATTTTGGACTTTATTTTTCAGGGGGGGAAGTTCAAATAACATAGTTATATCTAAAAATAAACAAAAAAACAAAGGAGATAAATATGAAAATAATATCATTAATTAAAAATAATAAATTTTATTTATTTGTTGCTTCAGCAATAATAACTTCATCTTTAACTACATATGCTTCTTATTTAATAGGTGATATGGTGCAGTTCGCAGTAGATAAAAACTTTACTCAATTTATAAACTTAGCATTTATTTGTATTTTATGTTATTTTCTAGGAAATACTATTTCTTACTTTAGATCTGTAATTAGAGAAAACTACTTACAAGAAATTGCTACTAACCTTAGAAAATATGCAATAACTTCATTCAAAACAGAATATATTAATAGCGAACATAAAAATAACGGCTCTAAATATTTTAATATGGCAACTAGTGATGTTCAATATGTAGAAGAATATTACAAATCTGTTTTAGAAATGGTTACATTATCATTAAAACTTTTAATAGTAACAATATTCCTAATTAATATAAATTTAACAATTATACTAATAGTTCTTTTTTTAGGAATATTAATGGCTGTCATTCCTGCATTTTTTCAAAAAAGAATGATTAGCGACACAGGAGAAATTTCTACTTCTACAGAAAAATTTAACAAAAACTTAGAAAATTACTTAAATTCAGCATCATCTTTAAAAAATGCAAACTCACTATCACTAATTGATAAAATTATAAAAAATTCTTCAGATGAAATAAAAGTAGGTAAAGTAAAAAGAATAAAATCAACTACGAAATTCAACGTAATAGTAGCAAATTTCGGTGTTTTCAACCAAATTTTTCTTCTATCATTTTCTTCATATTTAGCATACAAAGATTTAATTTCTTTCGGAATGATTTTTGCGATTTCATCTTTATCGGGAGATTTTTTTTCAAGTTTATTTCAAATATTAAATGTCTTTCCTAATTATGCGTATTTAAAAGCTATTTTGAAAAAATTTGATAATAAAAATACACATACAGAAGAAAATATTTATGATAAATTAAAAATAAACAAAGAAATATCGATAAAAAATCTTTCTTACAGTTATGAAAATAAAACATTAAAATTTCCTAACATAACTTTTGAAAAAAATAAAAAATATATAATAGTCGGAGATAGTGGCAGTGGAAAAAGTAC